>JAFVRU010000019.1 GCA_017504065.1 Clostridia bacterium | reverse complement strand
CATAAAAGGCGGAAAAAGTAAAGTATTTTTTTCAAAAGAAAGGACGGAATCTTGCGCGGAGCGCAGTAGCTTGGGAATCAAAGAGAGAAAGATGGTACGATTTATTTTATTCGATGATGAAATTGTGTTGTTTTGGGAGAAACAGCCCTTGTTAGACGGGCAATTTTATCGTGTGTTTTGTAATCATACGGTTGTTGGGGAAACGGAAAAAACGCATTATACGATTTCTGATTTATCGCCCGAAACCGAATACGTATGTCGGATTGAGATTGTTGGGAAAGACGGAAAAAGCGGGATTTTTTACCAGCAGTCGTTAACGACGTTAAAGCGGAAAAACCGTTTGAACGTTGCGCATGCTCCGTATGGCGCGGTGGGCGACGGGCAAACTTTAAATACGCAAGCGCTCCAACGCGCGATCGACGCGTGCGACCAAGATTCGGAAGTGTATATTCCGAACGGAGTGTATTTGACGGGCGCATTGCGTTTGCATTCGAACGTTACGTTGCGGTTGGAAAAGAACGCATGTTTGCAAGGCTCGGAGAACGTAGCGGATTATTTGCCGAAAATCCGTAGCCGATTCGAAGGGTACGAGCTGGATTGTTACAGTTCGTTGCTCAATATCGGGGAGATGGATCACCGCGCGGGGACGACTTGTAAAAACGTGGTCATTCGGGGCGGTAAGATCTTTGGCGGCGGGTTGCCGTTGGCGGAAAACTTTTTGAAAGCGGAGCTTGCCGAAAAGGTCGAACAAGGAGTATTATCCGCAAGCCGCGCGGAAGAGCTGGAACGGAAAAAACCGTCGGAATATTATATCTACGGACGGGTGAGATCGAGATTGATCAACGTCAGCAACGCCGAAAACGTGGTGATTGCGAATGCGGAGTTGGGCAAAAGCGCGAGTTGGAACGTACACATGTTGTACTCCAAAAACGTCTACACGTTCGGTTGTAAGTTCTATTCCTACGGGATTTTTAACGGGGACGGCTGGGATCCCGATTCGTCTGAAAATTGCGTGATTTTCGATTGCGATTTTTATACGGGCGACGACTGTATTGCGATCAAATCGGGGAAAAATCCTGAAGGGAATCGTATTAACCGCGCTTGCAAAGAAATTCGAATTTTTGATTGCCGCTGCAATAAGGGGCACGGAATCACGATCGGCAGCGAAATGTCGGGCGGGGTCAGCAACGTAAAAATTTGGGACTGTAATTTAGAAAATTCCTATTTTGGCGTAGAAATCAAGGGCACGAAAAAGCGGGGCGGATACGTACGGTGCGTGGAAGTGGAAAACTGTAAAATGCCGCGAATCATGATCCATTCCGTCGATTATAACGACGACGGCGAAGGCGCGGAAACGCCGCCCGTGTTCGAAGATTGCGCGTTTACAAACTTGTATTTGACGGGACAGGTTTGCGATTTCCGCGGAATGAAATTCCTTTGTTCCGCCGTGGAATTGCAAGGGTTCGACGTACCCGGGTACGAAGTGAAAAACATTCATTTCAAAAACGTTACGATCGAAACCAACGGTCGGGATTTCCCCGAACTTATTGCCCTGCGGGATTATAAAGCGATCTTGTTTGAAAACATCTTTTATAAATAAGCATTTTACGATGAAACATGCAAAAGCCCTGCGTTTCTAACGCAGGGCTTTTGCGTATAATTATTGATCCGAAAAATTCGCTAGCGTTTGATAAAACGCAAACAGCTCTTTGCTTTCCCGTTCGGCTTGTGCAAACAACGCTTCCGCAACGTCGGGCGCGGAACGCTTTAAAGAAGCGAAACGGTTTTCGCCTGCCAGAAAGGCTTGGAAATCTGCTGTCGGCGGTTTGCTATCCAAAAGAAAGGGGTTTTTGCCGCTCTCTTTGAGTTTCGGGTTGTAGCGGTATAAATGCCAATACCCGCAATCTACGGCGAGCTTTTCTTCTTCCATGCATTTGCTCATGTGTACGCCGTGCGAAATGCAGGGCGAGTACGCAATGATCAAAGACGGTCCGTCGTACGCTTCCGCTTCCGTCAGCGCGTTCAAAAGTTGTTGCTTGTTCGCGCCCATCGATACTTGCGCGACGTATACGCTACCGTAGCTCATTGCCATCATGCCCAGCCGTTTTTTGCGGGAGCGTTTCCCCGCCGTAGCGAACCTTGCCACCGCGCCCATGGGAGTCGCTTTAGAGAGCTGTCCGCCCGTATTCGAATATACTTCGGAATCGAGTACCAGCACGTTGACGTTCGCGTCGCTCGCCAATACGTGGTCGAGCCCGCCAAACCCGATATCGTACGCCCAACCGTCGCCGCCGATGATCCAAACGGATTTTCGGCGGTCTTTTCGTACGTCATAGGCAAGGCGCATGCCGAACCCGAATTCCGCGTTGTCTTCAAACAGGGAGTTCGCCCAAGCCGGACCTTTTCCGTCGCGGTTGACGGTGTACGGGCAGGACGGCGCAGAACCGCCGTAAATAGACGAACAACCCGTAGCGTTTGCAATCAGCATGCGCTCCCCGAAAAGTTGGGTGAGTACCTTGATATACGGCGTTTCTCCGCAACCCGCGCAAGCGTAGGAAAACTCGAACAGCGGTTGACGGAATTGGCTGCCTTTGACGGTGTGGATCGGGAATTTTTCAGGCGCGTTGTAGCGAATGGCGGTTGCAAAGTTCCAACGCTCGGCTTCCACGGAAAACAGCTCGTCGGACGGACGCATGACCAGCGCTTTTTCTTTCGCAGGGCACACGTTGGCGCAAACGCCGCAGCCCATACAATCGTAGGGATCGACTTGCACGCGGAAACGAGTGTTGGGAAGCCCCGTTGCGGGTTTTGTAACAAAGCTTTCGGGCGCGGACTCTCCGTCGGCGAGCAAAAAGGGACGAATACACGCGTGTGGGCAAACGAACGAGCATTGATTGCATTGAATACAGTTTTCGGGCAACCATTTCGGCAGGAGTTGCGCAACGCCGTGCCGTTCGTATTTGGTCGTACCCGTCGGCGCAGAGCCGTCCGCGCGGAATGCGGAAGTGGGTAGCGTATCCCCGCGCAGGGTCAGGATCGGGCGCATGAAATCCCGATAATACCCGTTTTCGGTTTCGGGGTTCGGCTCGTCGTTTTCGTCTTTCCAAGAACTCGGATAGTCGATACGGCGCAGCGCGTCTTTGGCTCGGTCGATCGCGGCGTAATTTTTCTCGATAACCCCGTCGCCTTTCCGCGCAAATTTTTTGCCGATTTCTTCTTTTAAATATTCCACGGCTTTTTCATAGGGCAAAATGCTCGGATTGAGCAAGAAAAACGCCGCTTGCATTACCGTACTCGTTCGTCCGCGAAGCCCGACGTCTTCGGCGATCTTCGTGGCGTCCAAGACGTAAAAATTTAGACGTTTTTCGGCAATTTTCCGCTTATAGGCAGCGGGCAGGTATGCGTTGAGTTCTTCTAAATCGGCATACGGGCAGTTCAATAAAAAGGTTTTGCCGTCGCGGAGCTCGGAGAGCATGTCGTAACGTTGCAGATAGGACGGCGTATGGCAAGCGACGAAATCGGCGCGGTCGATCAGGTAAGAAGCGCGAATCGGCTTTTTCCCGAACCGCAAATGCGAGATGGTAAACCCGCCCGATTTGCGGGAATCGTATTGGAAATAGGCTTGCACGTGCAAATCGGTACGATCGCCGATGATCTTGACGGAATTTTTATTCGCGCCCACCGTACCGTCCGAGCCGAGCCCGTAAAACTTACAGGCGACGTAGTCGTTTTCAAGAAAGAAAGGGGAGCTCAAATCGAGTGAAGAATGCGTTAGATCGTCGCAAATCCCGACGGTAAAATGGTTTTTGGGCGTAGCCGCCGCCAAGTTTTCAAAGACGGCGTAACAAGCCGTCGGGGTGAAGTCTTTTAAGCCCAAGCCGTATCTTCCGCCGACGACGGTTTCCGTCGAAAATCCGTTTTCGTCGAGCGCGCAGCGGACGTCCAAATAGAGCGGTTCACCCAATGCTCCCGATTCTTTCGTACGGTCGAGCACGGCGATCCGTTTGCAGGTCTTGGGCAAAGCGGAACAAAACGCCGCGCCGTCAAACGGGCGGTATAATCGTACTTTGACAAGCCCGACTTTGCGATTTTCAGCGCATAAGGCTTCTACCGTTTATTCGGCGGCGGAAGCGCCGCTGCCCATCAT
>JAFVRU010000018.1 GCA_017504065.1 Clostridia bacterium | reverse complement strand
TTATGACCTATCGGGTATGAACCGATCGCTCTAACCAACTAAGCTACGCCGCCATTTGGTTGCGGGGGCAGGATTCGAACTTGCGACCTTCGGGTTATGAGCCCGACGAGCTACCTAGCTGCTCCACCCCGCGATATATTCCGCTTTAAACGGCAAAACGCTTCGCCATTCAAAACAGCTTTATAATAATACTAAAAACGAAATCGTTTGTCAACTGTTTTTTGCGTTGTTTTGTAAAAAAAATTAAAAAATCAAAAAAACTTTGTTTCGCTGCCAAAACACGCGGAAAATAAAAATTTTCGGGAGTTTTGTTTTTTATATGTCGAACAAAATACTTTACAAGTTCGTTTTTTTAAGCTATAATGAAATAAATTGGACGATTGTGTCCTGTAAAGGAAGATTATGAAAATTTCAAAAAATTGGAAAGATTATTCGATCATCGCGACTGGCAACGGGTATAAGTTGGAGCGCTGGAAAGACGTCTATTTGTTACGCCCCGATCCGCAGGTGATTTGGTCGGCGCAAACCGATTTGTTTGCGTATCCCAAGCTCAACGCTTATTATAAACGCAGCGAAAAGGGCGGTGGCGGCTGGAAAATTTTAAAGCCCATTCCCGACGAATGGAATATTTCGGATGGGGAGCTCGATTTGCAGTTCAAAATCAAACCGATGGGATTCAAACACACGGGGCTTTTCCCCGAACAAGCCGTGAACTGGGAGTACATGTCGGGCTTGATTAAAAATGCGGGCAGACCGATCAAGGTATTGAATTTGTTCGCATACACGGGCGGGGCGACGGTGGCGTGCGCGAAAGCGGGCGCGCAGGTAACGCACGTGGACGCCGCGAAAGGAATGGTAGAACGCGCGGGCGAGAACGCGCGGCTTTCGGGGATCGATACGGGTATTCGGTATATTGTAGACGATTGCTTGAAATTTGTGCAAAGGGAGATTCGGCGCGGGAACAAATACGACGCGATCATCATGGACCCGCCGTCTTACGGTCGTGGACCGAACGGGGAGATGTGGAAGATCGAAAACGATTTGTATAAATTTGTCGAGCTTTGTTCGCAAGTGCTTTGCGACAATCCGCTTTTTGTGCTCATCAATAGCTACACGACAGGATTGCAACCGATGGTGTTGCAAAATATATTACAATTAACATTGAAAGGATTCCACGGTCGCGTAGAAGCGTACGAAGTCGGAATCAAAACCGAGGAAGGCATTTCCCTTCCTTGCGGCGCGGGAGGTATCTTCGTCAATGACGGACAATAACGAAACGCTCGGCTTGAACGGGCAAGAAACACAAAACGCGAAAGCGGAAACGGAATTGAAAATTCTTTATGAAGACAATCATATTATCGTCGTTTTAAAGCCGCAAATGACGGCTTGTTGCCCCGATGAGAGTAAGGACGATAATTTATTCGATCAGATCAAACGCTACGTAAAAACGGCGTATAACAAGCCCGGGAACGTATACCTTGGGCTCGTGCACCGTTTGGATCGTCCGACGGGCGGAGTCATGGTGTACGCGAAAACGAGCAAAGCGGCGGCGCGATTGACGGAAGGCTTGCAGTCGGGGGATTTCGAAAAGAAATACCTTACCGTGCTTTGCGGAACTCCGGACGGCGAACGGGGAACGCTTTGCAACTATCTCCGAAAGAACACCGTGAATAATATGGTATATATTTGCACGCCGTCGGAAGACGGAGCAAAATACGCGGAATTGGATTATAAAGTGGTGGAAAGCAAGCAGAAATACTCGCTTGTCGAAGTCCGTTTGCATACGGGCAGAACGCATCAAATCCGCGTGCAAATGGCGGGGATTTCGCATCCCGTTTACGGGGATATGCGTTACGGCGGCGCGTTGGCGCAAAAGGGGAAACTTGCTCTGTGGGCGTATTCGTTGTCGTTTTTGCACCCGATTACGAAAGAGCGGTTGAAGTTTATCGCATATCCGCCCGAAGCGGAAACGCCTTGGAAAGCGTTTGAGTTGTCCAAAGCGGTGGAAATTAAGTAAAAATTGCATAAAATGCGAAAAACTCGCAAAATCACCTTGAAATGCGATTGACAAAACGCAAAATTAAGTGTAAAATAAAAAAGTACGATATTGTAAAAAGGCAGAATTTACAAAAATTCAAGAGGCACGTTTTCATGAAAAGAAGAAATAAGAAACTGTTAACTTTATTGCTTGCAGGTACGCTTTGTACCGCAACGGTAGGCGCTGCGATGTTGTCCGACGGCAAGAAAGCCGCTGCGGACGACGTAACGTATACGCTTTCGGAAGTATTCGGGAGTGAAGGCGCGGACGTTAGCGCGAAGAAAGTCGTAGAAACCGATACTGCGGAAACGACGACGTTTACGTTTGCGGACGGCGAAAACGTAAGATTGAAAAAGAGTTTGGCGTTCAAATGGTTCGAAGGAAAGAACGCCGCGGAATATCTTACGGTAAAATTTGCATTTGCGGATTTGAACTTCAAATCGATGGCATTTGAAGTGGAAAGCATCTCCGCTTGGGCAACGGAACAGGAAAAGACGAAAAATTCGCTTGTATTCACCAACGAAACCGACGGCGTTTATGCGGTAGTATTAAACGACGGGGAAAAGCTTGAGAAAGTGGACGCGACGCGGAAAGTAAAGGTAGAAGTTGCGGCGGGAACGGAAATGCAATTCTCGCTTACCGAAGCAACGGACGCCGAAGACGGTGAATTCGAAGTTTTGGTAACGGCGGGTTCGGCAGCGGCGGTGAACGTCGGTACGTTTACCAACGTCGGCGCAAACCATAGCAAATACGAATACGATAAAATGCACCCGTTGACGATCGTAGCGGACGTGGAAACGGCGGATGCGGAAACGACGCTCTACTTGGACGAGATTAACGGACAACGTTTCGATAATATTACGACGAATTCGGAATCGAAGAAAGTCGTAAAAGATACGGCAGTTCCCGTATTGATCGTCAATGACGACTTGAACGGCTTCTATCTCGGCGCGGCGTATTCGTTGAACTACGAAGTCGTGGATGTGTTGCAGGATTCGGTTACGGCGGAAGGGAAGTATTATCAATACAACCCGAAAGACGCGAAACCGATTTACGAAGACGCGAACGGCAACCCCAAGAAGATTAGCACTTCGGTATATTTCTATGACACGACGTATGAAAAAGACGGCAAACAAACGTCTGTTTACGAACAGGAAAAAATGGAATACGTGTCCATATTATATACGGTAAGCGACGCTGCGCATAATACCGCGGAAACCAAAAAGACCTACGACTTGTCGTGGTACGCGCTTTCGACGGTGGAAAAAGAACAAGGCGAAGGCGCAACGGCGGTTAAAACCGACTTCATTAAGTTGGATCGCAGTACGCAAGGCGCTACGTATAAAATCATCGATAAAACGAACGGAACGAATGAGAAAACTGCAAATTACGACAGCCAAGTAGCAGCATACCAAAAATTGGTCAACGAAGCGGCGAAAGACGTCTATGCGGGTAGCAACTCGTCGATCAAATTCCCGTCTTTGGCATGGTTGTTCGACGACGATAACGGCTACCGTAATTTGAAATTCACCATTTGTTATATGACTCCTGAATCGTCGAGCAGCACGTCGAGCTTGAATTACGACGGTTTGAAGCTGGATACTAGCGCGGAAGGCCTGTACAAGTTCAAAGTCTTTGCGACGGACAAGGCGAGCAACAAAATGCAATACTATCTCGACGGAGAATTGGTGGACGTAAACTCGTCGAATATTTGGGATATTGAAGAAATTCCCGAATTCGTATTCGAAATTGAAAACCGCGGTTTGAAAATTGAAGACGATAGCATTGCGGATAGAACGGATACGGAGATCTTGGACGAAACGTATACGCTTACCGATATTACGGTCGTCGGCGCAAGCTCTCTGAAAGAAAATTACGCGTTGTATAAATTGGATTTGAGCAAATACAACAACTCGTTGGAAGCAGGAAAAGCGCAAATCACGGAAAGCGTTCTTTCGGGAATCTCCTACGAATCGTTGCAATCGGCAGTTGCGAGCAAACTCGCGTCGGTTACCGATAAGAATTATATGAAAGTCTACTACGAAGCTTACGTAAGTTTGATTGCAGCGGCGGTAGACGGTAGCGTGGAAGCGGTTGCGGCTTGTTTCACGGAAATCAAAGCCTATAACGCATTGATTACCGAAGAAGACGTGGAAGAATGGGAAGCGTATAACAAATACGAATGGAAACCCACGGAACAAACCTTTAAATCGGTCGAAGAAGGCGAATACCTGATTTTGGCGGATTTCTGGGAAGCGGATTTGCCTTTGCAAAGAGCTGCGGCTTATAAGCTCGTTGTCGTAGACTCCGAAGCGGATAGCATTAAAGGGGAATCGAATTGGCTGAAACAAAATCTCGTTTCCGTAATATTATTCTCGATTGCGGGCGTGATGTTGATTCTCATTATCATATTGCTCTTGATCAAGCCTTCCGATGAAACGTTGGAAGACGTAGACGCAAAAGCTACGGAGAAAAAATCGGACGCAAAAAAGAAAAAGAATAAATAATCAAACGTGAAAAAGGGAGAAGCTCAAGTTCTCCCTTTTTATGTACGGAGTCGGCTGTGTTAGAACAAATATGCGATCAACCGCAATCTTTAAAAGAATTTACGGATAACCATTACGCGCAAGCAAGTTTTTTTTGGGATCGTTTGTTGAAAGACAAATCGATCAAGGTCAACGGTGTGAGAGTAAAGGAAAACGTCCGTTTAAACGTCGGAGATACGGTTACTTACTATCTTACGCCCAAACAAGCTTCGAAATCGGCGTACTCCATCGTGTATCAAGACGAGAACGTGCTTGTTGTCGATAAGGAGAGCGGAGTAAACTCCGAAGCGGTTTTTGCGGCGTTATCCGCCGTGCAGGAGTGTTATTTTATTCACCGTTTGGATCGGAACACGCAGGGGTTGCTAATTTTTGCAAGGAATACGCGCGCGGAGAGCGCGTTGTTGCAAGCTTTTAAGGAAAGACGGGTGGAAAAGATCTATCACGCGTTGTGTTTTGGCGAAATTACCGTTTCGCATGCGATCTTAAAAGCGTATTTAAAAAAGGACGAGAAAAACGCGTTGGCATTCGTGTCCGACTGCCCGATTGCGGGTTCGGAAGAAATTTGCACGGAATATCGGGTGTTGGATCGTCCGTTGCCGCAGATTACCAGATTAGAGATCGTGTTGCATACGGGAAAAACGCACCAAATTCGCGCGCATTTGGCGCACGTCGGGTTTCCGCTTGTGGGAGATATGAAATACGGCGATACGGCGAAAAATAAGGCGTTTAAAAGCGCGAGACAATGCTTGGTCTCGAAACATTTAAAACTTTCTTTAAACGGGGAGTTTGCCTATCTAAACGAAAAGACGTTTACGTCCCGTTTTACGGCGGAATTGCCGACGGAACGGGAGAAAGGGGATTGAAATGGCGACGGTGGATTTACAGGGGACAAAATTTTCTTTTTCGATACTGCCGATCAAGAACGGGGAAGAAGCTGGGCTGGTGCAGGCGGAAATTATCGTGGAAAACGAATTTGTGCATTATAAAGGCATGGAAAACACGTTGACGCGCGACGAGCTGGAAGAATACATTTTTTCGATGCGTCGGTTGTTGGCAGGCGCGTACGCAACGAACTACGCTTTGTCGTTTCCCGATTCGGGGCTGGCTATGGATTTTTATCCGTATATGGAAAACGATCGAGAAGTGCCGCGGGAAAAACGTAGACAGGAAGACTGTGTTACGGTGATCCGTTTTTTAATGCGAGCATCGAGTAGCGGTAAAAAGTTGGGCGGAGTGTATTCCTTGCTGCTGCATCGGGACGACGTGGAGAAGTTCTCTCAAGCCTTGCTGGATGAGTATCGCTCCGTTTACGATCCGTTCGAAGCAACCGACGGGGAGTTTTTATTCGTAGCGGTCAGCCCACTCGGATATTCGGGTTGTCATTATTGGTATTTAGATCCGACAAAGTCGGTAAAACGCGGGGATTTCGTTTGGGTGCGTATGGGCAGACGGAATATAGAACAAGTCGTTTACGTAGATCATGCGCGGTATTGCGGATATGACGACGCGCCGTATTCTCCCGACGCAGTCAAACAAGTCTTGCGGAAAGCCGAAAGACAAAAATAAAAAGGGAAAATTATTTAAAAACCGTCTAAAAAAGACGGTTTTTTTCTACATTCGGTCAAACGTTTGACTGTTTTATGACCAAAGCTTCATAATTTTGAAGTTCACGGTTTTTAGAAGATTTGCGCTTGACAAATTTCTGGAAAAAATTTATACTAAAAGCAAGGTGATGGTATGGAATTACAGGAATTTTTAAAAAGATTTGAAAATTGCGAATGTGGTGAAATGCACGAATGCGCAATTCGCGATATCCGCATAGGTAGCGGAATCACGCCGAAAACAGGCGAAATTTTGAAAGAAAACGGTTTCCCGAAGAAGTTGCTCGTTGTAGCGGATCAAAACACGTTACGGGCAGCGGAAGGCGTTCAACAGGCGTTGACGGAGTTCGACGTAACGTACTTACTGTATGAAGACCTGCGCGTAGCGACGATGAACGACGTGCGTAAGGTGGAAGCATATTTACAAAATGGGCTTGACGGGGTATTAGCCGTTGGAACGGGTTCGATTCACGATCCCTGTCGTTTGGCTTGCGCGAATTTACAAAAGCCGCTTTGTCTATTTGCAACCGCGCCGAGTATGGACGGTTTCGCTTCCTATTCCGCGCCGATCGTGAACGGGAATTTCAAAATTACCTATCCCGCGAAATGTCCCGAAGTGATCATTGCCGATACGAAAATTCTTGCGAAAGCGCCCGTCGCGTTAAAGAGCG
The DNA here is from genome assembly GCA_017504065.1 of Clostridia bacterium. Taxonomy (GTDB): domain Bacteria; phylum Bacillota; class Clostridia; order Christensenellales; family Borkfalkiaceae; genus Scatosoma. The sequence goes on along the minus strand of JAFVRU010000018.1, from coordinate 1,792 downwards.
CGGGGTTTGGCGATATGGTTGCGAAATATATCGCTTTGATCGATTGGCAGGTTTCCCATTTGATTTCGGGAGAACAGTATTGCAAAAAGGTGGCGGGGTTGACCCGCTATGCGGTGGACTCGGTAATGCGGCTTGCCGATCGGGTTACGGAAGACAGCGAAGAAGCCGCGGCGAAAATTTTTGAAGGTTTATTGTTGACGGGGATCGCGATGAGCTTTACAAAAACTTCCCGACCCGGTAGCGGAACGGAGCATATTTTCGCGCATTATATCGAATGTAAGGAATTGTTGGAGCATAAAATTCCCACCTATCACGGCGAAGACGTGGGTATTACGACTTTGCAAATTTTACGGTTGTATAAATCGCTACTGAACGTGCCGTCCGTGCGCGCTCGGAAGGAAGAAAACGATTGGGCGGAAATCGAAGCGGTATACGGGGAGTTGGCTGCGGATATGAAAAAACTCAATACGCCGAATACGATCACGGACGAGATCGATCCGAAGCTTCTTGAAACGCATTGGCGGGAAATTCAGGAAATTATCCGCTCCGTACCCACGCTGGAAGAAGTGGAGGCTAAAATGCTACAAGCGGGCTGTTTGACCGATTTTTCGCAGTCGGGGAAGCCCGATAAGCTCATCAAAGAAGCGTTTTTGTATCACCCGTATATGCGTCGGCGGCTCTCGCTGCGTAGGCTGTTGCAAATGACGGACGTTTGGGATTTGTGTAAAAATAAATGACGGTTAGCTGGGAATATTTTCAAAATAGGTATTGACAGGCGGGGAAAACCGTGATATACTGTATACGATAAGGATTTCTTTGGGAATCAAATAAAATATTAGGAGAAACATGATGGCAGCTTATCAAATTCCTGAAAAGGCAAGAGTAGCAGTTTTAACAGGGCAAAAGAAGATCGAAATTTACGAACTTCCCGTTCCCGAAATCGGCGACGACGAAGTGCTCGTAAAAGTAGAACAAACGGGTATTTGCGGTACGGACGTACACGAATACAAGGGCGATCCGTTCGGATATATCCCCGTAGAACTCGGGCACGAAGGTACGGGTACGGTAGTGAAACTTGGTAAAAACGTTACGACCGATTATTATGGCATACCCTTAAAAGTCGGCGACAAGATCGTTACGGGCTTGAAGCCTTGCGGCGTATGTGATACGTGCAAAAACGATCCCGAACACGTGCATCTTTGCGCGAACGGCGAAATCTTCGGGTTGATGCCCGGCGAAGCTGCGTATAAGAATTTCAACGGTTGGTTTGGCGAATACATTAAAGTAAACGCAGGCGGCGTTATCTTTAACGTAAGCGATATGGACGTGGATCTCCGTACGCTCATTGAACCTGCGGCGGTTGTTGTACATGCGGTAGAACAAGCAAAACAAATTTTCAACTTTAAACAAGGCTCGTACGTACTCGTACAAGGCTGCGGTCCGATCGGTTTGTTGCTTTTGACGACCGTTCGCACGATGGGGGTACGCAATATTATCGCGGTAGACGGCGACGAAAAACGTTTGGCGATGGCGAAGAAGCTCGGCGCGGCGTATACCGTGAACTTTATGACGGAAAATGCGATCGAGAAAGTAAAAGAAATCACGGGCACGGGCGCGGAAATGGCGTTCCAATGCACGGGTTCTCCGAAAGCGGCAAGCACGATTTGGAAATACGTACGCCGCGGCGGTTCGATGTGCGAACTCGGGTTCTTCGTAGACAATGGGGACACGACGTATAATCCCCATCAAGACATTTGCAACAAGGAAATCAAAGTCATCGGTTCTTGGACGT
>JAFVRU010000017.1 GCA_017504065.1 Clostridia bacterium | reverse complement strand
GCGATTTGGCAAAACCTTGTCAAGCGGAAGGTGTGTCAATATCGACACACCCCAAAACTTTTTACTGTAATAGCTGACAAAAATTGCAATAAAAACCGCCAAGGCTGTATCCGTGGCGGTGAAGGTTTATTCTATTATAAAGTCTTTTTCGGAGCGGTATATTTTTAGTTCCGTGATATCCGTGCGATTACTCATTTTTTGCGCAGTGTCTTCGTTACACATCATGCTGTAGGAGAAGTGCGTGTTTGCGTCGGTATACGTGACAAGGCAGGAGTAGCCTTTTTTGACGGCTTTTTTGTATTCTTTTTCGTCATCCATCAGTTGCAGGAGTTCTGCCATAAATAAATCTTCGTCGCCGTCTAACTCTCCGTATTCGGTGATTATCGGTCGTTCCTTGAAGTAGCGTTTAATCGTTTCTTCCAGGATAGGCGCGTAGGCGTTATCGTAGTAGACGATATCGCACGAACCGCCGTTTCCGCTGTCGTTATACCAAGCAACTTTTTTGCCTTTATAGTGTAGGTTGCCTTGGTTTCCTTGCCAGTCGAACCCTTGAAAGGTCTTTCTGTTCTTTAATGTAAATCCGTATATACTTGCCATTTTTGCCTCCATATTTTATTGTTAAGCAAAGTATACCGTAAAGGTTTGCAAGAGCCCAGCGAAAACGCTTGAAAAAAGTCGAAATATATTATATAATAAGAAAAAAACACAAAGGAAAAATTATGACTTATAATGATATCAATGCTGTTCTTCAAAATTTTGCGAAATCTAACATGGTTTTTTCTAATGAATACGACTTTCAGTTCGAGTTGGCGCAAGCGTTACAAAAACTTTCTTTTGTAAAAGACGTTAAAATGGAAGTATTGTCATTAGAAAAGGATTGGACTGAAGTTAAATTGTTGGCAAAGCAGAAGCAAAAACTGTCTGCAAAAACCAAAGAATATACGGATATAATTGTTGAAACAAATGATGGCAAGTTTTACGCTTTTGAGTTAAAATATAAAACACCTGATAGAATTTGCGTTTATGAAAACACAAGGTTTGGTGATGTTGTCACAATGGCGCAGGGAGCACATGATATAAATGCTTATGCTTTTTGGCATGATGTTGAACGCCTTGAAAGCATTAACGACCGTAATTTTTCTAAAAAAATTAAAATAGAAAAATCTTTTGCAATATTTTTAACTAATCATGCGACGTATAGGTATAATGATTTTTCAGGTTCAAGCATTTGGCAAAAATACTCAATGCAAGAAGGGAAGGCGTTAACAATGGGGGCGCTGACATTTAGGGAAGGAAACGAGCCTTTTTATAAAACATCAAGTCAGTCGTTAGATGCTATAAATTTAAAAAAATCGTACAAAAATCTAAGGTGGGAAAATTATGAATTAGGCAATTCCGACTATAATGACTATCCAAACGAACACAAAACGGAACATCCAGGTTTTTCTTATTTGATTTTGGAAGTGTATCCTATATAAACCTTAGGTCACCAAATTTGGTGACCTTTTTGGTTGCCTTGGTTTTTTGAACGCTATAAAAGTTATCAAACGGCGTAAAAATTACGCAAAATACGGCGAGTAAACGGCGAAAATCGTGCAAAATATGCATTTTAGGTATTTTGCAACCCCTACATTAGGGTCAGATATATCCTCCTAAGGGGCAATTATGAGTTCGATTCTCGTCGGGAGTACCAAAAACCTGTCCGTATAGTTTTGCGGATAGTTTTTTTATATGCTATGGGGTTTTTATATGCTAAAAGCGTGCAATTTTCGTGAATTGCACGCTTTTTAAAAATCCAACTTATGCGAAAAATTTATAAAATCGTCTTTTTATACTCCGACGGAGTCATCGACGTATATTTTTTAAAAACCTTCGTGAAATACGTAGGACTTTCAAATCCGAGCTTATTCGAAATCGCCGAAGGGGAAACCTTTTCCCGCAAAAGCTTTTTCGCTTCCTGTACTTTCAAAAGAGAATAGTATTGCATGATCGAATGCCCGGTGTTTTTCTTGAATATGCTGTTGAGATAGGTCTTACTGTAATACGTTTGTTCGCAAACTTCTTCTAGCGTAATGCGATTGTACAGACGCTCTTTCAAAAGGGTGATTATATCGCCGACAAGGCTGTTTTCCAGCTCCACGCTCGTCGTTACGAATTTAATATCTCGGTTCTCTTTGATTTCGTTGCGAATCAAACAAACCAGCAACTCTTCGATGTGATTTTCCACCATTTGTTGCGCCCCGAATTGCGGCTTATCCAAAAGCTGCAATTTTTTATCAAACGGGAATCGGAATGCGTTCTTCGATTCCTTTACGATACGAGCGAGCAATTCCTTTAACTCGGAATCGAGCGCGATCTTTTTGTCGAGTATACTCAACAGCTCCGATTTACATTGAAAACAAACGATAAAAAGGATTGCCGAGCGTTCGGGAATCGCCTGATAATAATGCTTTTTATGCGGAGAAATCAAAAGAATATCTCCTTGGGAAAGCTGAATGGGTTCTCCGTCGAGCATACAGCACAAAGCGCCGCTGTCGGTGTAAGCGAATTCGCAAAAATCATGCGCTTCTTCGGGGTATCGGAATTCGGCAGAAATGTCCAACGTTTCAATGGTTATGAAGTGCTGCAACACAATGGCTTTTTTGATGGGATGGCTGAAATATTTTCTCATAATTCTCTCCTGTTTTTAGCATAACAAAAACCAAAAGTTTCGTCAAGCGTTTGACCGGTAAAAAATGTAAATAAAAATTTCCAAGTTTTTATCAGTTTTCTTTTTTACCATTTTTGAAATATTTTTTACCTTGCAATTTCGAAAAAGAATGATATAATGAATATGTAAATTGAAGGAGTGGGTATAATCAATGAAGATCCTTGTAGCGTCGTTTCAATGTGAATCGAACAGCAAAGCGAAGTTGCATCCGAAGAAATCGGATTTTGAATATTTCCAAGGCGAAGACATTTTTAAAAAGTTGGTCGTAAAGGACGTGTTTGAGCAGAACGGCTTTGAAGTCGTTCCGTCCGTCTACGCGGTAGCGTTGCCGTCGGCTACGGTGGAACGGGACACGTACGAATATTACGCCGCACAAATTTTGGATACCGTTCGGGCGAACCCTGATTGCTCGGGCGTGTATATCTTTTTCCACGGCAGTATGGAAGTAGAAGAAATCGGCAGCGGGGAGCTGTATTTATTAAAGAAGATCCGCGAGATCGTAAGCCCCGATTGTTTGATTGCGCTCTCCTTGGACGCGCATGCGAATATCACGGACGAGTTGTCCGATTATGCAAATATCATCAGCGGATTTAAAACCGTTCCGCACGTTGACCAAAAAGAATGTCAAGAACGTGCGGCAAACGCGCTCTGTTATTGCTTAAAGCACGGTATCAAGCCGTACGCGCAAACTGTACGCGTTCCGTTCCTTTTGAAAAACGATACGTTGCAAACGGCGTATGAACCGCTCAAAAGCTTGATAGAAGAAACGGTTGCATTGGAAAAATCCGACGACATTTTCACGGCGAACCTTTTCTTGGGGCATTGCTGGATCGACGCCCCGAATACGAGCGCGTCTACCGTGGTTTGCGCGACGAGCAAAGAACGGGCGGCGACGGTAGCGAAAGACTTGGCAAACAAGCTTTGGGCGACCCGTAGGGATTACAAATTTTTATGCGAAGCGGAATTGCCCGAAGAATGCGTAAAACGGGCAATTGCGGGCAAGGAAAAGCGAATTTTCATTACCGATAGCGGCGACAACACGACGGCTGGCGCGGAAGGGGATACGCTTGGGCTTTTGGAGCTGCTCGTGAACGCGCAACCGAAGAAAAGAACTTGCGTTGCGGGGATTACGCACCAAGAAATCGTGGAAATGTTTTGGGATCAGGAGGACGGCGAAAGCGTGCGGTTGCCCATTTTCGGTGGAACGGACGCGACGGTAAAAGCGCACGGCGAGATCTTGGGTTGGACAAAAGAGATCATCGGCAGAAGCTTGACGGTATCCATCGGAACGGTAGACGCCGTGTTTACGGAACTCCGTAGCGCGTTTATCGAAAAGGGGAATTTCGATAAGGCGAACGTGGATCTGCTTTCGTATGAAATTGTCGTAGTCAAACTCGGGTATTTGTTTACGGAATTAAAACCGTATGCGGACAGGGAGTTGTTTGCGCTTTCCGACGGCGCGAGCTGTGTAGAGCTTGCTCGGCTCGGGTTGACGAAAATACTCCGTCCGATGTTCCCGCTTGACGAATTCGAATTTAAAGCATAAATGAAATAATAAATAAAATAATGAAATATAGGAGATAGAAAATGGCTTATTATAACAAACAAGAAACGGAAAACAGAGTGGCAAAAGTCGTCAAACTTTTAAACGAAAAGAACGTAGATATCGCAATCATCTACTTTGACGAGCTCAACGTAGCAAACGGCTGGTATTTAACGGGTTGGTGCGGACAATTTGAAAAGGGTGCGGTGCTCGTTGGTCGCGACGGTACGACGATGCTTTTGGGCGGACCTGAAAGCGAACCGTTCGCAAAGCAAGACTCCGCGATTACAGACGTTCGTTGCTTCCCTGTATTCATGGTACCCGACGAAGAATATCCTTTGGCGACGATTATCAGCTTCAGCGATTTGTTTGCGGAACTCACCAAGAAATTCCCTGTAAAAACGGTCGGTTTAGTCGGTACGACGGATATGCCTTACGCGGTGCACGAAGATCTTGTGAAAGGATTTGCGGGTTGTGAGATCGTGGATATTACGGAAGATTACCTGAAATTCCGTTACGTAAAGAGCGATTGGGAAGTAGAACAGGCGAGAAAGGCTACGCAGCTTGCATGCGAAGCGTATAAAGCAATGGCTGCGAAAGTAAAAGCAGGCAATAAAGAATATGAAGTAGCGGCGGCGGGCGAAACGGTTTGTCGTGAAAACGGCGCGGACAGTTTTGCGTACAGAACGATTGTCGGTAGCGGTATCCGTTCCAATGCGGTCGTGCCTACGGCTACGAATAAGGTTATGGAAAACGGCGAAATGGTTATGCTCGGTATTGCGCCCCGTATCAACGGGTATGCGGGTACGTTCGGTCATACCGTTCCCGTCAGCGGAGAATATACCCCCGAACAAAGACAATGCTTGATCGATATGATCGAAGTCATGAAAGACGTCAAAGCGATGCTTAAAATCGGCAATTCGGGTAGAGAGATTGACGCGGCGGGCAGAAAACTGTACGAAAAGGGCGGGTATTTGAAATATATGGTATGTCCTTTCGCGCATACGATGGGGCTCATGGAAGCGGAATGTCCGTTCTTTGGTCCGAACAGCGACGATAAGCTTGAAAAGAACATGATCGTCAACGTAGACGTTTCCTTCTTTGGCCATCCCACGCTGTACGGGCTTCGTGTTGAAACGTGCTACGTGATCACCGAGAATGGCGCAGAACCTTTGTGCCCTTGGTTTGAAGAAGAATTGTTTAATTACGTTAAATAAGAATCTAAACTCGTATATGCGTTGCAATACTTCGTTGCGTTTGCGTTTTCCCTTGCTCGTTTACGCAAAGTAAACGTCCCGTCGGGAAAGCCGCGCGCGCCTTGTCTTGCTCGCATCTCCAAGTTTAGGCTAGTGTTAGGTTATGCGTCGCAATACTTCGTTGCGTTTGCAAATTTCATAAACCAGAATAAAAATATAGGAGAAAATCATTATGAAAAACGGTAAAAAGAATTGGGTATTTTGCGATGGGGATCTTCCCCCGCACGGTGATAACCCCGAATTTTTGGGGCATGAAGCATTGATGATCACGAACGTGTCAAAGAAAGACGCGAAAATCCGCATCAAAGTTTTGTTTGAAGACAAAGCTCCGTACGATCAGATTACGATCGATCTTCCCGCGGAAAGAACGACGTGTTTGCGTTTGGATTATCCGATCGGTAAGGAACAATATCAAATTCCGTTCGGTCAATATGCGTTGCACGTAATTTCCAACGTGCCCGTATGCGCTTGCTTCGGTCGTTTGGACGTAAGACAAACGAACATGGCGTATTACAGCCTTGCAGGGTATTCGTTCTAACAAGCGAGCCTATCCGACCGTTCTTTCGCGGGCGGTCGGATAGTAAAATATATCAAGTCGCATAAAAAATGTAAAGAAGTAGGGCGGAAAATCCCACAATGATCTTAAAAAATGTAACATTTATTTTAAAAATAGATATTGCATGCCGCAGGGGTATTCTTTATAATTGTATATAGGAAAGTATCAAAATTGGGATTTTTTTTGATAAACGCTGACATACGTAACGCTTACAAATAACGAAAACGGAGAGATTGCCATGGACAATACAAGCGCGGGTTATTTCGAGCCCCCTTATGAAAATCATGCGTATAACGTTTATTTGGTCTATGACGACGATGTAGCGAAAAAAGCGCATTTTCATCCCCGTTTTGAGTTCTTATATATGGTCGAAGGCGAGTGTGAAGCGATTATCGACGGGAAAAGCTGTATCCGAAAAGCGGGCGATATTGTCGTTGTAAATCCTTTTGAAACGCATTACAATCGAAGAAGAAGCGAAAAAATGTGGCTGTATACCGTATCCGTAGACGAGTTGTATCTTGCGGATTTTTATCGGTTATACGGCAAAAAACAGATCGACTTTGATCCCAAGAAAGACTTGGGAGAATCGGGGGAGAAGATTCGTTCGTATCTCGAACAATGGCGTTGGAACACCGACCGCCGCGACGTTTTGTCGAACCAGGGCTGGATCAATCTGATTTTAGCGGAACTCGTCAAAGTATACGGCGTTCGTACGCCGATTGTAGGAAAGATCAACGGCGCGGAGATTTTGAAATATATTCAAGAACATTACAGCGAAGATCTCACAATGGAAAAGGTTGCGCGCCGATTCGGGTACGCGAAAGAGTATTTTTCCCGTATTTTCAACCGACTCGTTGGCGTGCATTTCCGAACCTATTTAAACAAGTTGCGTTTGGATAGCGCGAGAGTATTATTAAAGGACAAAACTCGAAAAGTAACGGACGTGATTGCGGAAGTGGGTTTTTCCAATGCCGTCATGTATTATCGAGCGGTGAAAAAATTCGGGAAAGAGTCCGATGCGGAAGAAGTAAATACGATTCCGTAAAAAAAAGGTTCAACAAACGAAAAAAATTTTGAAACCCTGCAGGGTTTTTGTTCGCTATATGCATAGCTAACAAAAAAATATTTATTCAGTAAAAAAAGGAGTGGCGGTTGTTTATGCGGAAAATCAAAATCAACAAGCAAAACAAAATGGCGATCGGATTCACCGCTTTGATGTTGCTTCCTGCTATTTTGCATTTTTGTATATTCTACATATACATAAACTCACAATCGTTTTTATTGGCGATCAGAGATGATTACGGATTCACGATGAAGTATTTGAAGATGTTCTTCAATCAACTTGGAACGAGTGGATCGGATATTACTTTGGCGTTGAAAAATACGATGATTTTCTTTGTGATCGGGAATTTTTTCATGTTCCCGTTGGCATTGCTATTTTCGTATTTGCTCTATAAAAAGATTGCGGGGTATAAGTATTTCAGAATCGTATTTTTCCTGCCGAGCATTATTTCGGCGGTCGTTATGGTTACGCTGTATAAAAACATCATCAACGGTCCGATTTCCGAGCTCTGGATGGATTTTACAGGCAAGAATTATATGCCGCTCTTTTTGGACAGTTCAGAATACGCCTTAAAATTTATTTTGCTCTATCAACTTTGGCTGGGGCTTGCGGGCAATATGATCATCTATTCGGGGACGATGAACCGTATCCCGATGGAAGTTATTGAAAGCGCAAAGATCGACGGAATCGGCTTCTGGGGCGAACTTTTCCACATGGTAATTCCTTTGATTTGGCCGACGTTATCCACAATGTTGTTGCTTAGCTTCGTCAATATATTCGGCGCGTCAGGCCCGATTCTATTGTTCACGCAAGGGGAGTACGAAACAACGACGATCGCGTATTGGATCTTCGAACAGTCGACTTCGCTCAATCCCGATTACAATTATGCTGCGGCAGCGGGTTTGGTCTTTACGGTCGTGCAACTTCCTATCGTATTCCTGGTACGGTACGTGAATCGAAAACTTGATAGTGGGGTGGAATATTGATATGAAGTTCAGTTTGAAGAAATTTTTAGTCGGTAGAAACCGCTACGATAAAAAGAGCGTGCGCATCGGGCTTGCGATTTGCAGTATCGTACTCTTTATTTGGTCGTTGACCTTAATTTATCCGTTCGTATGGGCGCTCATCAATACGTTTAAGACTCCGATGCAGTTTGTAGACAACAGTTTCAATTTCCCGCCCGAAAAATGGCGGTTCGATAACTGGGAAAAGGCGTTTACCAAACTCAAAGTGCCTTTGCCCGACGGTACGAAAGAAGATTTATGGGGCTTGATTTTTAACAGCTTTTGGTATACGTTCATCGGGGCGTTTTTGGGTATGGTTCCCTGCGTCATGTTCTCGTATGCAGTAGCGAAATACAAGTTCAAATTCTGTAAATTCTTATATACGTTCTCCGTCATCATCATGATGATTCCCTTTTACGGCTCTATGCCTGCGAACGTAAAAGTTTTCAACGAATGGGGCTTGACGGATAATCCGTTCTTCCTAATCGGCGGTATGGGTTGTATCGGCGGCTCGACTTGGCTGATCATGACGAGTTTCATGGAATCCTTGCCTTGGACGTATGCCGAAGCGGTATTTATCGACGGCGGGGGACATTGGACGGTATTTTTAAAGATCATGTTGCCTATGTGTATGCCGATCTTGGTCGCATTGTACGTTATGGCTTGTATCGCAAAATGGAACGATTATATGACGCCGTATATGTACTTGCCGAGCTTCCCGACGTTGGCAACGGGGATTTTCCGTTTGGATTCCACGGGCTACGGCAAGGCGAATAGACCCGTATATTTCGCGTCGATTCTCATTTCCGTTATTCCCATCTTCATCGTGTTCGTGCTTTGTCAAGACCAAATCATGAACAACGTAACGATTGGCGGGATCAAGGGCTAACGGCATTACTACTACAAAAATAAAAAAATAAAAATAAATAAGCGAGGAAAAAATTATGAAGAAAAAAATCGTTGCAATAGCAATGGCACTCACGAGCATTTTCAGCTCTATCGGATTAGCGGCATGCGGCTCTGGTGATGACGACGGCGGCGCAGGCGGCGACGGCGGCGCTGGCGCAAACGTAAATACCGCGTCCAACGCGATCGTTGGGATTTATAACGCGGGTTACGGTGTAGACGCTATTACCAAAATCGCAAGAGCGTTCAACGAAGAAGAAGACCACAAAAATAAGGGTTGGACGGTTTCCGTCAGCGACCAAGGCGGCGGCTTTATCTCTAGCAACGTAACGAGTAAATTGCAAGCGGCGGCAGGCGATTTCGACTTAATTATGACGGGGAACGTAAGCGTTTACAACATCGTTGATAAAGGCAGCAAATATTTAGACGGCTACGATTGCGCGCTGGAAAAGATCACGGACGTATACGAAGCGTACGTACCTGGCGAATCCGTACAAGTCAAAAACAAAATGGTAAAGCAGTTCTACGACTACAACACCTTTAAAGGCGATCAATACGCGATGACGTGGGCGACAGGTCCTTCGGGCGTTGCGTATCGCGCCGATTTCTTCGACACCATTTTCGGGAAAGGGCAATGGACTGCGCCCCGTACGACGAACGAATTGATTGAAATGGCGAATACCATTCTTGAAGAAGGCTATACGCCGTATATTTGGTCTACGTCGGGGAGCTATTGGTATTATTCGGTACTCGCTTGGTGGCGTCAAATGATTGACGATCAAGAATTCAACGATTTCTGGAACTGTATCGACGAAAACGGGGATCTTTCTCCCGAAGTATTCAAATCGGAAGCGAGATTGCTTGCGTTCCAAGAACTTGAAAAGATTTTATCCGGCCCTGACGGTTCGTACCGTTTTGACGGGCATTTGCACGCAAAGAGCGGTACGCTCAGCAACAATGAAACGCAAATTATGCTCTACAATACGTCGAATAAGATTTGCATGATGGCGAACAGCGACTGGTTGGAAAACGAAATGAAGCAATCGGAGATTATGCCGGGTGACGTAGATATCGGTATTTTTAGAACGCCCGTTATCAGCGGTATTTTGAAAGTAACGGATAAGACGACGGGACAAAAAGTGGATCGTTTTGAAACGATTAAAACGGAAGCATTGCTCCGTGAAGTAATTTCTTCCATCGACGCAGGCAAAGAAAACCACGACGGCGTAAGCGCAGACGACTACGCGGCGCTCAAAAAAATCCGCTCATACACGGGTACGGAAGCGCAAAACCACACGACGTTTATTCCCGCGTATAGTAACGCGAAAGAAGTTGCGAAAGAATTCATGAAATATCTTGCAACGGATAAAGCGATGCAAATTTATTATAACGAAGTCGGTACGTTCCTGCCTTTCGACACGACGAATATTCAGGTCGACACGAGCACCCGTTTCAGAAGAGATATTTACAACATGTCGTTGAATGCGAACTACGTTTCGACGTTCGACTCCCAAAACCCGATTTTCTATAAGACGGGCTTGAACTATTTCATGAGCTCCAAGATCGAACAAAAGATTGCGACAACGTCTGCAAACGACCACATGACGGGCTTTGAATATTGGACGTGGGTATATGACGAAGCTGTAAAAGAATGGGATACGGCGCTTGCGCAATCCAGATCCTAATGAATGAAAATAACTTAAAAAGGCGGAAAAGAAAATGAAGGCAAAAAAATGGTTTTTACCGTTGTTTTTGGCGAGCATGTTCGCGTTTAGCAGTTGTTCGTCCGACGGAAAATCGAATAGCGACGCGGGCTCGAGTTCGGGAACTTCCGATTCTTCAAGTACCGTAACAGGTCCGACGTCGGCGGAAGTATTCACGCTTCCGTCCACGTATAAGATCATGCGTGAACAAGATACGTCGCAATATTACAACAACGGTGCAGCGTTGCAAATTTCGCTTGCGAAAAACGAATATGAAAGCACACAGTTGTTTGTCGTTCCCGACAAAGACGTCAGCAGTTGGAATTTGGAAATCAGCGAGTTGAAATCGGCGAGCGGCGATACGATCTCGACGGATATGATCGAAGTGTACGCGCAATGGTACGTACAAACGAAGATCAATTCCGCGTCAGGCTCGACCCGTTTGCTCGGCTGGTATCCCGACGCGCTCGTACCTTTGCAAGCGTATAGAGAATACGGCTACGACGACATTGCGGCGGGGGAAAATCAAGCGATCACCGTAACGGTCAAAACGAAAACGGATACGGCGGCGGGCACGTACACGGGTGCGTTTACGCTCAAATACAATAACGAAACGCAGACGATTCCCGTACAAGTAACGGTGTGGAATTTTTCCGTACCGGAAGAAACCACATGATTTCGGCGATCGGGAATCCGTTCTATC
>JAFVRU010000016.1 GCA_017504065.1 Clostridia bacterium | reverse complement strand
CTTCACGACGTTTTCTACGGTGAACCCGAAATGGGGGAAGAGCACGCCCGCAGGAGCGGAAGCGCCGAACGTATCCATTGCGACGATTTCCCCGCAATCGCCCGCATATTTATACCAGCTATAAGGCGAGCCTGCTTCGACGCAAACTCTTGCCTTGATCGCCGCAGGGAGAACGGAATCCTTGTATTCCGCCGATTGCTTTTCGAATTCTTCGAAGCAGGGCATCGAAATAACGCGCGCGTTCACGCCTTGCGCCGCAAGTTCCGCTTTCGCTTTCACGCACAGTTCGACTTCCGAACCCGTACCGATGAGCAATACGTCGGGTACGCCCGCGCAGTCTTCCAATACGTAGCCGCCGAACAACGCCTGTTTGCCGCTGTTTTCGTATTGCGGCAGGTTTTGACGGGTGAGTACGAGTACGGTAGGTTCGTTGCCTTTGAGCGCGGAAACCCAAGCCGCCGCCGTTTCCTTGCCGTCCGCGGGACGGTATACTTTCAAACCGGGGATCGAACGGAGCATGATGAGCTGTTCTACGGGTTGATGCGTAGGTCCGTCTTCGCCGACGCCGATGGAATCGTGCGTCATGATATACGTTACGGGTTGTTTCATGAGCGCGGAGAGCCGCATTGCGGGTTTGCAGTAATCGGAGAATACGAAGAACGTCGCGCAATACGCTTGGATACCGCCGTGTAATTGCATACCGTTCGCAATCGCCGCCATCGCGTGTTCACGAATCCCGAAATGCATATTTCTGCCTGCGAAATCCGCGGGCGCGAACGTGCCGTATTGTACGCTGTCCGTGTTTTTCATTTCCGAAAGGTTGGAAGGACCAAGGTCCGCCGAACCGCCCATGAGTTGGGGGATACGCGCCGCGAGCTTGTTCAATACTACCGCCGAAGTTTGACGGGTAGCCATCGGTTTTTCGAACGTATACAAATCTTCGATCTCGTCGAAGTTGGGCATTTTGCCTGCCATTACGGCTTTGTATTCCGCCGCAAGTTCGGGATAAGTCGCTTCGTATTCCGCGAACGTCTTATTCCATTGCGCTTGCGCGTTTGCGCCTGCCGTAGCGGCGATTGCGCAGTGGTCGAATACTTCTTGCGGGCATTCGAACGGAGCGAATTCCCAGCCGAGTTTTTCCTTGGTCTTTTGCAAGTTTTCCGCGCCAAGGGGAGCGCCGTGGCATTTCGCCGAGCCTTCCAAAGGCGAGCCGTAACCGATATGGGTATGGCAAATGATGACGGACGGTTTATCCGTACGCGCCTTTGCTTTTTCGATCGCGTCGGAAAGCGCCGCTACGTCGTCGGGGGAAGATACGAGATCGACGTGGAGTACTTGCCAATTTTGCGCCGCGAACCGCGCGCCGACGTTTTCCTTGAACGTAACGTCCGTATCGCCTTCGATGGTAATATCGTTATCGTCGTACAAAAGAATGAGTTTGCCGAGCGCGTGCGTTCCTGCAAACGAGCAAGCTTCGTACGCGATACCTTCTTCCAAGCAGCCGTCGCCGCAAAGCGCGTAGGTGTAGTGGTCTACGACCTTATAGCCGGGCTTGTTGTATTTTGCCGCAAGATGCGCTTCCGCAAGCGCCATACCGACGGCGTTGGCGATCCCTTGTCCCAAAGGACCTGTGGTCGTTTCTACGCCGACTGTGTGGCCGTATTCGGGATGTCCGGGCGTTTTCGAGCCGAATTGACGGAAGTCTTGCAAATCTTCTTTCGTCAAACCCATGCCGTAAAGATAGAACAGGGAATAATCGAGCATTGAGCCGTGTCCCGCCGACAGGATAAATCTGTCGCGGTCATGCCATTGCATATCTTTCGGATTGAATTTCAAGAAATTCTGAAAGAGCGTATAGGCGATCGGCGCGCAGCCCATCGGCAAACCGGGGTGTCCGGATTTCGCTTTTTCAATCGCTTCCGCGGATAAAAATCTGATCGCGTTGATAGTGGTTTTTTGTACGTCCATTGATATATCTCCTAAAATTTATTTATCGGTTTAAAATAGAAAACGGTCTTTCGCGTTTTTCACTTCTTCTAATAATTTTTGCCGTTCCGCTTCGATTGCGTTTTGCAGCGGCGTAACGTCCAAACAAGGATATTTCTTCAAGAAATAATACAAATCCTTGGCGATTTTTAATAGCCCGCCGCAAACGCTGCTTTCCAAGTTGATCGGCAAAATGGGCTCGTGTAAGCTCATGCGCAGTAACGCCCAACCGTTGCCGTGGCGTTCGTCGTAGCAAATCCGACAGCCTTCGTAGTTATCGGGCGCAGGTTTTGCGTAGGATAAATGCTCGGCATAGGCAAGGAAATCCTTTAAGATTCCCGCGCCCATCGTTTTGAAATCGCAATCGGGCACAAAGCGCAAACGGACTTCCTTTTCTTCCGCAGGGAGCTCCAGATCGGCGATGACGTCGGTGAGTTCCTTACCCGCTTTCGCCGCTTTGGCGAGCGCGATCAAAAGCCTTGTGATCAAGTACGCGCCGTCGTCCAAGAAATAATTTTCCAGCAAAGCGGCATGCCCGCTCGTTTCGATGGCGATGGGGGTATATTCGCCCATAGCATTCAAACGAATCGCTTCGTTGATGACGTTTTTATACCCACGCTTGAAACGGTGGTGTTTCCCGCCCCGCGCGGCGATGAATTTCGCCAAGCCGTCCGACGTAACGGAATCGGTTACGATCGTGCCTTTTTGTTCTTCGAGCAAAATCGCGGAAATGAGCGCGATCAAGCGGTTGCGGTTGATTTCCGCGCCGTTCTTGTCCACCGCGCCCGCGCGGTCTACGTCCGTATCGAAGATGATGCCGAAATCGGCTTTCGCTGCCTTGACGGCTTCGCAAACGGAACGCATCGCGTCTTTATTTTCAGGGTTGGGGATATGGTTGGGGAACGTTCCGTCCGGTTCTAAAAATTGCGAACCGTCCGTATTCGCGCCCAAAACTTGCAAGACTTTATCGACAAAGAACCCGCCTGCGCCGTTTCCTGCGTCCACGACGATCTTTTTCCCCGCGAGCGGCGTTTCGTCGCCTGTTGCTTCCCGTACTTTGGCTACTAGCGCAGCCGCGTACGTTTCCAAATACGGCTTTTCAAGCGTTTCCCCAAATTCGAAAGGTTCGGCAAAACGGTAGGTTGCCGCTAAATTCAAAATTTCTCCGACGTCGGAGCTTTCCAATCCGCCGTTTACGGAAAAGAATTTCAATCCGTTGCGGTGGAAGGGCAAGTGGCTTGCGGTAATCATGATCGAGCCTTGGCAAGGCGCGTCTTCCGCCCAAGCTTCGTCTTTGAGCAGCATAAACATCGACGGAGTCGTGGACAGCCCCGTTACAACCGCGTCGTGTCCCGTGGAAGTGATTCCTTTTACTACCGCGTCGCAAAGCGCAGGCGCAGAAATACGGGAGTCGTATCCCACCGCCACGCGTACCCGCGTTTTCCCCGTGTGAGAAATGAGCCATACGCAAAAGGCTTTTGCGATATTTTCGACCGCTTCCGTCGTCAACGTTACCGGTTCGTTTTCTACTCCGTCCGTAGCGACGCCGCGTATGTCGGAGCCGTTTTTCAGTTCCAAATATTCTTGCAAAGTCATGGTGCAGCGCTTCCTTTCTTTCGTTTTTTGTGCCTTCATCCGCTCTCGCGGTTCGGTACGATTCTATTATAACGGATTTACTCCGTTTTTTCAAGCTTTTTACGAAAAAAAGTCGGATTTTTTTACAGGATTATAAAAATTCTCGCGTACGCGCCCGTGTGTCATAAAAAAATATGACAGATTACGCGAATTAGGTTGAAATTTGTTGACAAAAGAAAGCGGATTGTGATATAATAAACTTTATAAACAATGATAAAAAGGAGAGTATCGGCTATGGCATTATTTGACGTATCGAGCGATTCTACTTGCGATTTAAAAAAGGACTACGTGGAAAGTCGGGGGATTTGGTTTGTTCCTTTGACGTTTACGTTAGAAAAAGACGATCAACTTGTCGAAGGTTTGGACGCGTTTTCGAGTGAAAAGGAATACGTGGAATTTTACGAAAAAGTACAAGACGGGTGGTTTCCCCGAACGGCGAAGCTGAACTACGAAGCGCACGTGGAGCATTTTACGAAAATGGCGGAAGCGGGCGTGAAAGAAGTGGTGCATTTCACCATTTCGTCGGGACTTGCGAATACGATCACGATTACGACCCAAGCGGCGGCGGACGTGAAAGCGAAATATCCCGATTTTACCGTATACGCGGTCGATCCGTTGACGGCGACGATTGGGCAAGGGCTTTTGGTTTCGCTCGCGGCGGATTGTCGTGATAAGGGTATGACGGCGAAAGAAACGTACGAATACGTGATGGAGCAACGCTTGCATATTCAGCATTGTATCATTCCCAACGATTTGTTCTATTTGAAGAAAGGCGGACGGGTATCTACGGCTTCGGCGGTGTTCGGAACGATGCTCAACATCAAGCCCATGCTGACGTTCGATACGGAAGGCAAACTCAAAGTAGCGGAGAAATGCAAGGGTATGAAAAAAGCGTTTTTCCGTGTGCTCGATCACATGGCGCTTGCGCCCTGCACGGAAGAAAAGATTGCCGTCGTCGTGCATACGAACAACGAAAAAGAAGCCAATTTCTTGGCGGCGCTCATCGAAGAAAAGACGGGTGTAAAACCCATGGTTACGATCATGGGTCCTGTAATCGGTTCGCACGTCGGTCCGGGCTCGGTATCCTGCGGCTGGTTGTCCGTCAAGACTCGGGACGAATTGGCGAACGCGTTATAAGAACGGAAAATCTCGGTGCGAAGCCGAGATTTTTTTATGCATCTTCGGGAAAGGAGCGAAAAATCCTTGCTTGTTTTTCCGAAATTTGTTATACTGTTTTCAACCGAATACGAACGGGCGGTACGCTTTTAAGCAGAAGCGTTCAAAAGGGAAGAGAGAAACCGTAGCACGGGTTGCTCCGCTGCCCCCGCAACCGTAAGAACGTTCGTTTCCGTCCACTGCGCATAGCGGGAAGGGCGGCGACAGGCGCGAGTTCGCGTCAGAGCGTTGTAAGCCGGGAGACCTGCCGACCGTTTTGGTAAAACCGAGTTTTCGCGGGAGTGCGAAAACGGGATTTTCCGCCGATGGGCGGTGTTTTCCGTTTGCTTTTTTCCGCGTACGCTTGCGTATTCGGAAAAATTTTTTTAAGGAGAAGTTTTATGAAACGTAAAATTCCCGCTGTTTTTCTCTTACTCTTGAGCGTAGTGTTTTCGGCGGTCTGCCTGTTTTCCTGTAAGGAAAAGGACGCGAAACCCGTCGTCATCACGGTAGAAGAACCTGTCGCTACGGGTACGACGCTCGTCGAGTATATGGACTTGCAAGGCATAGACTACAAAATTTCGAACGGTATGGTTACCGAGCTCGACGGTACGAAAAACTCCACGAAAAGTTTTTGGATGTTGTATACCACGGACGAAACCAACGCGAATACCGCATGGGGTACGTACGAGTATAACGGCGCAACGCTCGGTAGCGCGGTTTTGGGTGCGGGCGAGCTGCTTGTGGCGCAGGGCGAAACGTACGTATGGGTGTATCAAACCATTTAAAGGATAGGGCAGGTACGAGATGAACGGCGAAAAACGACAAAAACCGACAAGACGATATGCGACGCGTTCGGCAAAGGAATGCGCCTGTATCGCTACGTTTGTCGCGCTTTTGCTTGCGGCGCAGTTGCTTTTTTCCACGCTACCAGGGGTGGAAGCGGTTACGGCGCTATTCGTCGCGTACGCTTTTTCGTTCGGCGTTTGTCGGGGTGTGATCGCTGCGACGGCGTTTTCGCTGCTCAGGCAGCTTTTATTCGGGTTCTTTCCCACGGTGTTGGTTTTGTATTTACTGTATTACAATTTCTTGGCGGTCGTGTTCGGATTGCTCGGTCGGCGAGTAAAAAAGCCTTGGAAAGCCTTGGTTTTTTCCACGGCGCTCGCTTGCGTTTGTACGGTGGGATTTACAATGTTGGACAACGTCGTAACGCCTTGGTTTTACGCGTATAGTCCCGAAGCCGCGCGGGCGTATTTTTTCGCTTCGTTGCCGTTTATGGCTACGCAAACGGTATGCGTAGGCGTTTCCAACGCCGTGTTGTTTTTACCGCTTTGGCGCGCGTTTCGCACAATTTGGCGCTCCCTTTCGACGAAAAACGCGTGAAGCGGTTATGAAAAAATATTTTTACTGTAAAAATTGGAAAAACATATTGACTTTTTATGCGTTTTACGCTACAATAGAAATGCGCTTTGCAAAACGCAGAGCTTGAAAGGGAATAAGGGGGCGTTATGGGAAAATACGTCAAGAAACATTTGCATGAGAACGAGTACATAGTCGAGAAAGCGCGCCGCGACGCTTGGGGGCTTTTCGGTTGGTGGATTTTGGGGATTTTATTCTGCTGGTTGTTGTTTATTCCCCTGATCAAGGCGATCAAAGAAACGGTCGTCTATTCGAAAACCGAGCTCATTTTGACCAACAAACGGATTATTCGGAAATCGGGCGTATTCCACAAACAGGTATTCGATTCCCCCTTGGCGAAAATTCAAGGCGTGTATATCGATTCCACGTTTTTGGGTAGAATTTTCAACGTTTCGACGATCCGTATTATTACGATGAACGGAATCATTGTCGAGCGGATTGCCGACGGCGACGATTTCAAGAGCTCGATTTTAGGAGAAACGGACGGAACGGGCGCGCTGGGCGCGTATACGCAAACTCCGCAGAGATCCGGTTCCACGGCAATACAAAACGATTAAAAATGCAAAACTTGCCAAAAAGGCTTTGAACGAATGGATAAAGCAGACTGTACGTTACAGTTTGCTTTTTTTATTTTCGCCGAAAAATTTCTTGACTTTGCAAAACGGTTATAGTATACTGTAAATATCCCCCCCAAGGGGATATTAAGGAGAAGAAAAAATGGAGAAACACGAACACACAAAGGCGGTATTAAATCGAATGTCGCGTGCAATCGGGCATTTGAACGCGGTCAAGAAAATGGTTGAAGAAGGACGGGATTGTAGCGAAGTGCTAATGCAGTTATCGGCGATCCGTTCGGAAATTACGAATGTCAGCAAAGTGATTTTAAAAGATCATCTTGATCATTGTATAGTGGACGCCGTAAAAGAGAATGACGAGAAAGTTATAGCGCAGTTGAAGTGCGCTATTGATCGGTTGATATGAAGAAATATGGTAGAACAGGGATATTCTTGGCGATTTTGGCGGCGGCGTTATATGCAATCAATTCACCGTTTTCTAAATTACTTTTGGACTATATGCCGTCCACGCTAATGGCGGGATTTTTATATATTGGCGCAGGGCTCGGAATGGGGACGATTGCGTTTTTCCGCAAGGTAAAGAAAACGGAAAACGTGGAAGGGAAATTGGCGAAGTCTGAATTGCCGTATACCATCGCGATGATTTTGCTGGATATTATCGCTCCGATTTGCCTTTTGATCGGGTTAAAATCCACTACGGCGGCGAACGCATCATTGCTCAACAATTTTGAAATTGTCGCAACGGCGATGATTGCGCTAATGATTTTCAAGGAAAAAGTCGGTTTGCGTTTATGGCTCGGAATCCTTTTTGTTACGTTGTCCTGCGTCTTGCTTTCCGTGGAAGATATTACCAGTTTGAAATTTTCCGTCGGCTCGTTATTTATTCTTCTTGCTTGCATTTGTTGGGGATTTGAAAACAACTGCACACGGAAAATATCGTCGAAAGATCCTTTGCAAATCGTGCTGTTAAAAGGCGGATTTTCGGGGATAGGCTCGGTGATTATCGGGCTTTGTCTTGGTGAAAAGATCACCGTTTGGTGGAGCGTTTTTGCCGTTCTTGGCGTTGGCTTCATCGCCTATGGATTGAGTATTTACTTCTACGTCTATGCGCAAAGATTGCTCGGCGCGGCGAGAACGAGCGCGTATTATGCCGTTGCTCCGTTCATAGGCTCTCTTTTATCGCTTATTGTTTTCCGTGAACTTCCGCAATATACGTACTTTATTGCGCTCGGATTTATGATCGTCGGCGCATGGTTGAGCGCAAGCGACAAACCGTTGTTTAAAAAAAGCGCTACTTCCAAATCGGTGGACGAGTGCGTGCAACGCAAGTGATTTCCATGCGTGTGCTCGGGATAAAAGGGGAAAACGACGATAAAACGTTACGTTTATCGCGGCTTTTCCGATTCACGCAACCGCTTGGAAAGAATTCGATAAAAAGGGGAAAGAATTCCGTAAAAAAAGTGGGGACAAAGCCTTGCTTTTCCAAGCGGAATTTGCTATAATAAAAGAAAAAGCAAGGAGAATTTTTATGGACTATCAAAGCGCAAAAACGTTGCTGGAAGCAAAAGGGCAATCGCAACTTTTGAAATATTACGACGAATTGGACGAAGCGGGCAAAAACAATTTGCTCACCGCGATCGAAAATATCAACTGGGACTTTGAAGAAGCTTTGGCAAATCCCGTGGATATGAGCGGGAAAGATCGGGATATCCGACCCATTTCGGGACTTCGTCAAGCGGAGATTCAAAAACGCAAGGCGGAATTCGAAACCGTCGGCGTGGAAGCGGTAAAAGCAGGCAAAGTCGCAGCCGTATTGCTTGCGGGCGGTATGGGGACTCGGCTTGGCGTAGACGGACCGAAAGGCGCGTACGATATTGGGATTACCAAACCCTTGTACATTTTCGAACAACAAATGAAAAACTTGATGGAAGTTACGGAAAAATGCGGCGTAACCGTGCCTTTGTATATTATGACGAGCGATAAAAACCACGCGCAAACGACGGCGTTTTGGAAGGAACACAACTATTTCGGCTATCCCGAAAAGGACGTGCAATTCTTCAAACAAGACATGGCGCCTGCGGTGGATTACGACGGGAAAATTATTTTGGAACGTAAGGATATGCCCGCGCTCTCGCCCAACGGTAACGGCGGCTGGTTTGCTTCCTTGCAACGCGCGGGGCTTTGCGAAGACTTGCACAAACGCGGCGTGGAATGGTTGAATATCTACGCGGTGGACAACGTATTGCAACGCATTGCCGATCCCGTATTCGTCGGGGCGACGATTGCAAGCGGCGTCAACTGCGGGGCGAAAGTTATTTGCAAAACCGAACCGTATGAAAAGGTCGGCGTACTGTGCATGGACGGCACGCAGCCCGACATTATCGAGTACTACGAGCTCACGGACGAAATGGCGAATCAACGGGACGAAAACGGAGATTTGGCGTATTGCTACGGCGCGATTATGAACTATCTTTTCCGCCTTTCCAAACTCGAAGAAATCGTGGATAAGAAGATTCCCGTGCATATCGTTGAAAAGAAGATCGAATGTCTTTGCGACGACGGCGTAACGAGAAAGCCCGAAAAGGAAAACGGGAAGAAATTCGAAACGCTCGCGGTCGATTTGATCAAGCCGATGGGTAGCGTATTGCCGTTTGAAGTTGTTCGTGAAAAGGAATTCGCGCCGATCAAGAACAAGACGGGCGTGGACAGCGTGGAATCGGCAAGAGAGCTCTTAAAAGGCAACGGGGTGATTTTGTAATGGCGACGGATTTGGTCGGAAACGTACAACTGCAACGGTTTATCGAGCTGTTGAGCTTGCTCAATCATCAATCGGTGGAGTTTTTGAAAACGGGGAATACGCAGACGGTCTTTGCGATGAACGACACGGTGGAAGAAATGTATTCTATTCAACACGCCGGGAAGGAAGACGCGTACACCGCGATTGACGACGACATGCAAAGCATTTGCAAGAATTTCAACGCCGTAATTTTGATGCTGAAAAGCAACGAAACGGAAAAACCCGATCAAGCGACGGGCGAAGCGCTGAAAAAGTTCGTGCGGAACATTTTCGACGCGACGGTACGGATCGTATACGCGTACGGGTTGGCGTAAAAAGGAATAAAACGAAGAAAAACGGGGCGCATAGCACTTGCGCCCCGTTTTTATAACGTTATAATACGTTTTCGATACTGAACCGATAGGATTGCGGGATATTTTCGCACATGCCGAGCAAAATTTCGATTTTCGGCAACGCGCTTTGATAATCGCGTACGTATAAATACCCAACCGCTTCGTAAAGCTGATAATCGATTTCCAAAATCGCCGTATGCGGCAACCAAATATGCAGCGTGTTCTTTTTATTTTCCCAAAACCGCTCCGTCGCCGTGCCGTCTTCATAGGTTACTTCGCCCGATTCCGTTTTGTTGTATAGGGAAGTCAAGACGGTTTCGAATTCTCGAAAGGTATTGTTGACTCGGTTGTTTTCATAAAACGCTAATCCGAAAATAATCCCCAACGTAATAAAAATACTTGCAATCGTTTTAATCATTTGCCACTCCTACCAAAGTTGTTTTTGCCAAGCCAAATCGACCGTGCGGTACTTTTCGCCCTTTTCCTGTAAATACGCCTTACCGTTTCCGTCCACCGTCATCACCAGCGTGCGCGGCAGCGTGCACCCGTTTTGTTTTAAAATGTCCAAATAATATTGCCGATCCCGCTCCGTAAGCTCCACGTTTTTGTCGTCGAATTTCCCTTCGTCAATGAGTACGATCGGCAGGGATTTTTGCAAGTCCATATAATTCTTTTTCGGGAGCGCGGAAAACGTGCCGCCCGCTTCGTATAAAGCGTACTCCACGGCGTCCAAAGCAAAATACCCTTCGACCCGCAAACTTTCGATTAGATCGGATACGTCGAGATTGTTTTTTTTGAGCTCCGCGTCGTCGATTCCGTTCTTGTTCAAGACAATGCTCGGCACGCCGCTGACAACGGCTTTTGCTGCGGGGAAACGCAGATCGAGCAAGCAAATGATTTGGTGTAAAAAATACACGCTCAAAATGGCGACGAGCCCGTAAAGCAGCGGAATGGAATGATCGGCGAGCGGAATACAGGCAAGGTCGGCGATGATGAGCGTAATAACCAGCTCGTACGGCTGCATTTCCCCGATTTGGCGTTTGCCCATCAAGCGCATGACGCAGAGCGTCGCCACGAATACGATCATTGAACGGATAAAAATAAGTCCCATAGTTGCAGTTTGAAACAATCGGATAAAAATATGTAAAACGGGCGGAGTTTTCTTTCGTCAAACGCTTGCATTTTGTGTAGGAGTGTTGTATAATTATGCGTAAGAAATATAGAGTAGCCCTTGGCGCGTAAAGTGTTACCGAACGGGACGTTGTCGGTAAACGAAAGGAAGCGGAAAAAAGCTCCGACTTTCTGCGGCGAAAGGGGCGCGTCCGCTACGAAATCGGAAACGCGTTTGCGTTTCGCCCTTTTTGCGGATCTCTGAAAAGGAGATTTTTTTATTATGTCGATTTTTTCCCGTACGTATTGGTCGGAAGCCGTCAAGAGCTTTTCGAAAACGAAAATGTTAGTCTATGCGGCGTTGATTTGCTCGCTGCGGATCGTGGTGAAAGCGCTTCGAATCCCCGTATTGCCCGGTGGGTTGACCGTGTCGTTTGACGGTTACGTCAATGCGCTCGGCTCGCTTGTATACGGACCGGTTGTCGGGCTCGCGGTGGGCGCGATCAGCGATACGATCGGGGCGATTCTTTTCCCAAGCGGTACGTATTTCTTCCCGTTTATTTTTGTGGAAATGTCGTCGTCCTTTATTTTCGGGTTGTTTTTATGGCGTAGAAAAATCACGACGCATTGGGTCATCTTGGCGAGATTTACGGTGAGTTTTTTTTGCAACGTCATCTTGACTTCCTTGGTGATGAAGTGGATGTACGCGGCGCTGGATATTGAAAAGACGTATTATTTTATCAATACCGCGCGGATCGTGAAAAATCTCGTACTTTTCCCGCTCGAAGGGGTCTTGATCGCTTTGATCATCAACGCGTTTATCCCCGCGCTCAAACGCTTCCGTTTTGTGGACGAACAACAGATGGGGATACGGCTTCGAAAAAAGGACGTGTTACTTGTCATTCTACTCACGGCGATCGCGGTCGGTCTGGTATTGTTGTACGTATTCGTTTTAAAGGACTTTTTACAGGCGAATAATTGGAAGTTTTGGTAAGTGTAAAACGGGAAAAAACATAGAAAATATAGAAAAAATCGTCGGGCAATCCTTGACGATTTTTTTTCGTTGTGTTATAATGAAGAAAAGAACGTTAGGAGATTGGTATGTTACCCGATAAAATTTTCGGACTTTTCTATATGTACGGACTGATGATCGCCATAGGAATTTTATGCTGTTTCGGCGTGATTTTCTACTACGGCAAGAAAAAGAAGGTGGAAGAAAAATTCTTGGATTTCTTTTTCTACGCGGTCATCGTTTCCATCGCGCTCGGCTTCGGCTCGGCAGCGCTTTTCCAATCGGTATATAATTATATCGAAAACCCCGACGACGGATTCCATTTCGGTAGCGAAGGCATGACGTTCATCGGCGGATTGATCGGGGGAGTGAGCTGTTTTATGATCATCTACGCGATTTTCAGAAAACGCTACAAAACCCGTCTGTATCAAGTACTTTCCATGGTCCCTTGCGGAATTTTGATCGCGCATGCGTTCGGGCGGATCGGTTGCTTTTTTGCGGGCTGCTGTTACGGCAAGGAAACGGATAGCTTTCTTGGCGTGAAATTCCCCGACTTGCCCAATCCCGTTCACGCGACGCAGCTCTACGAAGCGTTGTTCTTGCTGCTCTTATTCGGGATTTGTTTCTATCTTTTGATGAAAAAGGACTTCAAATACAATATGTCCGTTTACTTGATCGCATACGGAATTTTCCGTTTTTGCTTGGAGTTTTTACGCGACGACGCGCGTGGAAAACTCGTCGCGGGCATTACCCCGTCGCAATTTTGGTCGATCTTGATGGTCGGCGCGGGCGTGGGGCTCTATTTTCTCGTTCGGTATTTGTATCAAAAAAACGCGCCGCCTGAAACGCAGACGGACGAAGAACCGTTAAAGGAGACGGAAGCATGAGAAATTTAACGCTTTTGACAGACTTGTACCAACTGACGATGGGCTACGGCTTTTATCGGCATAATAAGCACGAAGAAGAAGTCGTTTTCGACTTGTTTTTCCGTAAAAACGCGCTCATCACCTATTCGATCGCCGCGGGCTTGGAGCAAGCGATGGACTATTTGCTCAACTGGCATTTCGACGATGAAGACATCGAGTATTTACGTTTGCTCAAGCTTTTCGACGAAGACTTTTTGGAATACTTGCGCAAAATGCGGTTTACGGGCGACGTATACGCGGTTCGCGAAGGCGAGCCCGTGTTCCCGGGCGAACCGATTTTGACGGTCAAAGCGCCGCTGATCCAAGCGCAATTTGCCGAAACGGCGCTGCTGAATATCATCAATCACCAAACCCTGATCGCGACGAAATCGTCCAAGATTTGTCGTGCGACGGGCGGAGTCGGCGCGGTGATGGAGTTCGGACTTCGTCGCGCGCAAGCTCCCGACGCGGGAATCAACGGCGCGAGGGCGGCGATTATCGGCGGTTGCTCGTCTACGTCCAACGTTTTGGCGGGGAAAATGTTCGACGTGCCCGTTGCGGGTACGATGGCGCATAGCTGGGTCATGGATTATCCGTCGGAATACGAAGCGTTCCGCGCGTATGCGGACGCGTATCCCGAGAATTGTTTACTGCTCGTCGATACGTACGATACGCTCCGTAGCGGCGTTCCCAACGCGATCAAGGTTTTCAAGGAGCTCAAAGAAAAAGGGTATAAACCCAAGGGAATCCGTTTGGACAGCGGCGACTTGGCGTATTTATCCAAGAAAGCGCGCAAAATGATGGACGAAGCGGGATTCTCCGAAGCGATCATTTGCGTTTCGGGCGACTTGGACGAACGCTCTATCAACTCCCTGTTGCAACAGGGCGCGAAGATTGATTCGTGGGGGGTAGGTACGAAGTTAATCACTTCCGAAGACCTGCCTGCGCTCGGCGGCGTGTATAAATTGGCGGCGGTAATCGAAAAGGACGGACGGGTTACGCCGAAGATCAAACTTTCCGATAATACGGCGAAAATCACCAACCCGTCGTTTAAGAATTTGTACCGTCTTTACGACAAGGATACGGGCATGGCGATTGCCGATTTGATCACGCTCCGCGGCGAAAAAGTGGACGAAGACAAGCCGTTGACGCTGTTCCACCCGATCGAAACGTGGAAGGAATTCGAAGTTTCCAATTTCCGCGCGGAGAAGTTGTTGCATACGATCGTGAAAGACGGGAAGCTCGTTTATCAATTCCCCAAACTGCAAGAAATTCGGGCGTTTTCCAAGGGTCAGCTTGCGAAGTTCTGGGAAGAATATTTGCGTTTGGACGTACCCGAGCTCTACAAGGTGGATCTTTCGAAGAAGCTGCATAAGCTCAAGATCGGTATGATCGATAAAATTAGAAAAGGAAACGGAAAGAAGTATGAGTAAGAAAGGATTACAACAAAAACCGACGACGATGAAAGGCTCGAAATGGTGGGGCGTTTGGTTATTTTTCATTCTCGTATTCGTGGATCAGTTGACCAAACTCGTGGCGGACGCGTATTTTAATCCGTACAGTTTGGAAGCGAAAGCTCCGATCGAGATCATTCCCGGCTGGCTAAATTTGACAATGGAATACAACCGCGGGATTTCGTACGGCATGGGCGCGGACGTCAAGGCTTGGATTAAGCTTGCGGTGATTGCCGCGACGGCGGTCGTGATGGCGATTTTTGCGATTGCCTATTTCCGTATCGACAAACGCCGCAGTTGGCTGAAAGTGGCGATCGTGCTTATCGTAGCCGGCGGAGTCGGAAACTTGATCGATCGGGTGTATTATAAAGTTTGGGACGTGGAAACGCTGCTCGGCGTGCGCGATATGGTCGATTTGAGCCGTTTCGGGTTTGCGGTATGCAATTTTGCGGACTTCTTTATCACGGGCGGCGCGGTGGTTTTAATTCTTGCGATGCTGTTCTTCGATCGGGACGCGTTGTGCCCGCTCACCAAGAAATATAAAGCGCTTGCGAAAGAACAAGCGGAAAAGGACGAAGCGAAAAAAGCGGCGAAAGGGAAATAACGATGGAATTACGCTTTTGCGTAGACGGGGCGGTGAAGCGCTTGGACGTGTTTTTAAGCGAGCGGGCGGAAGAACTCACCCGTTCACGCTTGAAAAAACTCATCGAAAGCGGGAACGTTACCGTCAACGGGCTTCCCGTAACGAAAGCGGGGTCGGAATTGAAAAGCGGCGACGAGATCGCCGTAGCCGTACCCGACGCGCAGGAATATACGGCGGAAGCGGAAAATATCCCCATTGAGCTCGTGTATCAGGACGGGGATTTCGCCGTTGTGAACAAGCCGCAAGGCATGGCGGTTCACGTTGGAAACGGGAACGAAAAAGGTACGCTCGTCAACGCGCTCTTGTATGCGCTGGATAGCTTGAGCGGGATCGGCGGCGTGTTGCGACCGGGGATCGTGCACCGTATCGACAAGGATACGACGGGACTGCTCGTCGTTGCGAAAAACGATAAAGCGCACGTTTCACTCGCGGCGCAAATCGAGAAAAAGGATTGCAAACGTACCTATTACGCGCTATTGGAAGGGGAACTGAAAACGGAGCAAGGCAGGGTGGAAACGGATATCGGCAGACACCCGACCGACCGATTAAAAATGGCGGTATTACCCGACGGAAAGGGAAAACGGGCGATTACCGATTACCGAGTCGTTGCGAGATTCGGGACGGAATTTACCCTGTGTCGATTTGATTTACAAACGGGCAGAACGCACCAAATTCGCGTGCATGCAAAGCATTTAGGTCATCCCGTAGCGGGAGATCCCGTGTACGGATACAAAAAACAAAAACTCCAAACAAGCGGGCAGTTGTTGCATGCGCAAAGGTTGGAGCTGTCGCACCCGTCCACAGGGCAAAGAATGGTATTCAACGCGCCCCTGCCCCCTGTATTTCAAGAAATTTTACAAAAACTTTGTCGAAAATACGCCGTGGACGAGAGCGGATTTGCAGCGTTATTTGCGCACTCGGGCGCTTCGAACGTATGACCGAAAGGGGATATTCTTTAAGAATACCCCCTTTTTTTCTTTACAAACCGACAAAAAAGGGGTATAATGAAACCGTATGCTGAAAATTACCAAGGTACAACGCAATTCCATTGCCAAGGATTTGGGCTTGGAGAAAGGGGACGAGATTCTGGCTTTCGACGGCTATCCTTGCGAAGACGAGCTCGATTATTTGTATTATTGCGAATCGAGTTCGTTTACGATGACCGTGCGCGATGGGCGCGGCTCGGGCGAGACGACGGTAACGGTGGAAAAGGACGAAGGGGAAGATTTGGGACTCGAATTTGAGAAACATTCCGAGATCCGCACCTGTCATAACCGTTGCGTATTCTGTTTCGTCGATCAAATGCCCAAAGGCATGCGCGAGAGTTTGTACGTCAAAGACGACGATTACGGCATGAGTTTTTCTTGCGGGAATTTTGTTACCCTGACCAATTTATCGGACGAAGGCTTGGAACGGATCATTCGGTTGCGCTTGTCGCCGCTATACGTTTCCGTGCATACGATGAACCCCGAATTGCGGGTGAAACTGCTCCGAAACCGACATGCGGGCAAAATCGTCGAACAGATCGACAGGCTCGCGAAAGCGGGGATTCAGCTGCATTGTCAAGCGGTGCTCGTACCGAACGAGAACGACGGGGAAGAATTGAAAGCTACGGCGAGAAAGTTGTTTGCTTACTATCCCACGGTGTCGGACTTGGCGTGCGTGCCGACGGGGCTCACGAAATATCGAGTGGGGCTGTATCCCATTCCCGACGTGGATAAGACGTACAGCGAGAAATTGCTCGATATCGTGGACGAGCTCAACGCCGAATTCGGCGTCAACTTCGTGCAACCTGCCGACGAATATTTTATCAAGGCGGAGCGTAAGTTGAAACCGACGGAGTTCTACGGCGGTTTCGAACAGATCGAAAACGGAATCGGCATGACGGCGAAATTTTTGGACGAAGCGGAAGCAGCGCTCTCCGAATTGGCGGTGGAAACGCAGGGCGGATATTCGCTCAAGCAACCGAAAAAAACGCTGATCGTTTGCGGAGTTTCGGCTGCGAAAGCGTTGAAAGAGCTTATCGAAAACTGCAACCGCGCGATCGGCGGCTTGCAAGCGGAGCTATTGGCGGTCAAGAACAAATTTTTCGGGGAAACAGTAACCTGTACGGGACTGTTGACGGGCAAGGATATTTTGGAAGCGTTGCTTGCGTATCAAGCCGAAAACGGCAAGGTAGACGAAGTCCTGTTGTCGGGGGATACGATGAAGGAATTTGAAGAAGTATTTTTATGCGGCATGACGCTTGGGGAGCTTCGGAAGAAAGCGGGTATAGCCGAGATAAAAGTCAACCGCGACGGTGGTTACGGGTTCGTCCGTATGCTCGCGGAGAACGTAGCAAAGTAAGGAGTGAAGGAGAAGGAGTATGGCAAATCCTTTGATCGCGTTGGTAGGTAGACCCAACGTCGGAAAGAGTACGTTTTTTAATAAAGTGGCGGGTCGGAAAATTTCCATTACGGAAGATCGCCCCGGAGTAACGCGGGATCGGCTGTATGCGGACGCGTCGTGGCGGAATAAGCATTTCACGATGGTCGATACGGGCGGGATCGAGTTAAAATCCGAAGATATTATGTGGAAAGAGATCGCCAAACAAGCGGAAGTGGCGATCGAAACCGCGGACGTAATTTTGTTTTTTACGGACGGAAAAGAAGGCTTGCACCCGTCCGATTACGACGTGGCGGATATTCTCCGTCGCTGCAACAAGCCCGTGATACTCGTCGTCAATAAGATCGACGAATACAGTCCCGAAAAGGTGTTCGAGTTCTATTCGCTCGGGCTTGGCGAGCCGTTTGCGGTCTCGGCGGAACACTCCCAAGGCATCGGCGACGTTTTGGACGAAGCGGTGTCCTATTTCGAGAAGAACACGGTAGAGCCCGTTCCGTCGCTCAAAATCGCGGTTGTCGGCAAACCCAACGCGGGTAAATCGAGTTTGGTGAATAAAATTTTGGGTAGCGAGCGGAGCATTGTAACTCCGATGGCGGGTACGACGCGGGACGCGATCGATACGCTGTTCTATCGCGGCGATAAAGCGTATACGCTCATCGACACCGCAGGGATCAGAAAGAAAAAGAACGTGGACGATAACGTGGAGTATTACAGCAATATGCGGGCGTTCGACGCCGTACGCAGAAGCGACGTTTGTTTGCTCGTGGTGGATAGCGCGGAAGGTTTGACGGAGCAAGACGTCAAGATCATCGGCTACGTACACGAACAGGGAAAACCGTCCGTCATCGTCATGAATAAGTGGGATTTGGTGGAAAAGGATACGCATACCGTCAACCGTTTTGAAGAAGGTTTGAAAGAAGATTTGAAGTTTATGGATTATTATAAGTCCATTTACATTTCGGCAAAAACGGGGCAACGGGTAGAGAAATTGCTCGCGGCGGCGGAAGAAGTGTACGCGCACGCGTCGTTCCGCGTTCCGACAGGGGAACTCAACGACTTGATCGGGGACGCGATCCGCTTGCAAGAACCGCCGTCTTACCAAGGACGGAGAATGCGGGTATTCTTCTCGTCGCAGGTGTCCGTGTGTCCGCCCGTGTTCGTGCTGTTCGTCAACGACGAAGGACTGCTCCATTTCTCCTATCAACGGTATTTGGAGAATACGATCCGTCGCGCTTACGATTTTACGGGTACGCCGATCAAAATTGTTGTGCGCGAGAAAAAGGACGAAGATTAAAAGGGGTTTGGTATGAAAGTATTTCATATTACACAGGATTGGTGGCAGCTTGCGGTTGTAGCGGTCGTATGTTATTTGATCGGTTGCTTTAACTTTGCGTTACTCATCTCCCGCAGTAAAAAACGGGATATTACGAAAATGGGGAGCGGCAACCCCGGCACGATGAACATGAGCCGAGAATTCGGCTTAAAAATCGGCGTGTTGACGTTTTTTTGCGACGCGTTCAAAGGCGGGATTCCCGCGCTCGTCGGGTATTTCCTGTATAAGGATTACGTGTTTGCGGGCACGGTCGTAGCCGTTTCCGATTTCATGCGGTATTTTTGCGGGGTTTGCGTCATT
Organism: Clostridia bacterium; assembly: GCA_017504065.1. Taxonomy (GTDB): domain Bacteria; phylum Bacillota; class Clostridia; order Christensenellales; family Borkfalkiaceae; genus Scatosoma. Next base: position 4,983 of record JAFVRU010000016.1, on the reverse strand, counting down.
CTCGGACATATCTTCCCCGTAACTATGAAATTTAAAGGCGGGAAAGGGATTGCTTCGACGTTCGGGCTTTTTTGGGCTTGTCTGTCCTGCGAAAGTCCGTGGTGGATCTTGGGTGTATTCTTGGGCTATTGGCTGATCGTGCTCTTTATTTTCGTTACCGAATGGGGTTCGCTCGGCTCGCTTCTCGGCGTTTCGGGGTTTAGCATCATTCAGTTGGTTTTGTTTGTTCGAGAGTATGCAGGTACGGGCGTAAACGCATACCTGGTATGTACATATATGTTCGTTTTGGCGCTTAACGTATTGACGTGGTGCGCGCATCGAAAAAATCTCGCGCGGTTGTTCGCGGGCGAAGAACACCATACGTCGATTAAAAAATTATCCAAGAAAAAAGCAGCGAAAACGCAAACAGCGGAGTAAAAAAGTATGAAAATCATCATCGTAGGTTGCGGCAGAGTGGGGCAAACGCTCGCCGAAAAATTGAATGACGACGGCAACGAAGTTACCGTAATCGACATGCTCGCGGAAAAAGTCAAGGAAGTAACGGACGTCTGCGACGTCATGGGCGTGATCGGGAACGGCGCGACGCATACGACTCTTTTGGAAGCGGGGGTGGATACGGCGGATTTGTTTATCGCGGTTACCAACTCTGACGAGCTGAATTTGCTTTGTTGTATTCTCGCGAAAAAAGAAGGGCGTTGTCAGACCATCGCGCGGATCAAAAATCCCGAATACAGCAAGGAAACGGCGTATTTGAAGGACGAGTTCGGGCTGGCAATGGTCATTAACCCCGAATACGCGGCGGCGGAAGAAATCGCGCGCGTGTTGCGGTTTCCGTCGGCGATCAAGATCGAACCGTTCGTGAAAGGCAAGGTCGAACTCATCAAATTCAAACTTCCCAAGGAGTGCGGTTTGGTGGGCGTTTCGATCAAAGATATGGCGATGAAGCTGTACGGCGGCGTGCTCGTTTGTACAATCGAGCGGGGCGGTGAAGCGTACATTCCCAACGGGGATTTTGTATTTGAAGAAAAGGACGTTGTGTCGATTATCGCTACGGCGAAAAACGCAAACGAGTTCTTTAAAAAGATCGATTACAAAGGCAATTCAATCAAGGACGCAATGATCGCGGGCGGCGGAACGATCACCCATTATCTTTGCGAGATTTTGGAGAATACGGGCATTTCGTTGAAAGTTGTGGAAAAGGATCTCAAGGCGTGCGAAGATTTCGCCGCGCGTTGGGAAAAAGTCTGCGTGATTCACGGTAGTACGCGGGATAAGGAGCTATTGTTGGAAGAAGGGCTCGCCAAAGCGGGCGCGTTCGTCGCGCTTTCGAACTCCGACGAAGAAAACATTTTGTTGTCGCTGTTTGCCAAGGAAATGGGCGGGGGGAAACTCGTTACCAAGATCAAGCGTACCGATTACGGCAACGTGATTAGTCGGTTGGAGTTGGATACGATGATCTGCCCGAAGAATATTACGTCGGACATCATTTTGCGGTACGTTCGCGCAACGCAAAACACGATGGGCAGCAACATTGAAACGCTGTATAATATCATCGAAGATCAAGTGGAAGCAACGGAGTTTCTTATCAAGGAAAACTCCCCGATTATCGGTGTGCCGCTTTGGCAGTTACCGTTCAAGAGCAACGTTTTGATCGCGTCGATTTCGCGGGGGAATCAAGTAATCGTGCCGCGCGGCTCGGACGTCATTCAAGCGGGCGACGCGGTGGTCGTCGTTTCCAAGCAAATGGCGCTGCGCGACGTTACGGACGTATTGAAATAAGCAAGGAAAAACCGTTATGAATTTCGGAATTATCAAACGTACGCTGGGCTGGATATTGTTGTTCGAAGGGCTGTTTTTTACAGTCCCTTTGATTACGGCTGCGGTGTATTGGGAAGAAGAATTTTTCGATATTTTCGTGGCGATGGCGTTGTGCGCGGCTTGCGGCGGCGTGTGTATCGTCGGGAAGCCGAAAAATCAGAATATTTACGCGAAAGAAGGGTTCGTAATCGTTGCGCTCAGCTGGATTGTCATGAGTATTTTCGGTGCGTTGCCGTTTTGGTTTTCGCGGTCGATTCCGTCGTATATCGACGCGTTATTTGAAACGGTTTCCGGATTCACGACAACGGGCGCGTCGATTATTCCTACGGGCGAAGCGCTCGAAAGTATGCCGAAGTGTTTGCTTATCTGGCGGAGTTTTACACATTGGGTCGGCGGTATGGGCGTACTCGTGTTCATCATGGCGTTTTTGCCGCTCAGCGGCGCGCGGAATATGAACTTAATGAAAGCGGAGAGCCCCGGTCCGTCGGTTGGGAAGCTCGTACCCCGCGTTCGGCAAACGGCGAAGATTTTGTATTTGATCTACGCGGGAATGACCGTGATACAGTTCGCATTGTTGTTGTTTGGCGAAATGACGGTGTTCGAAGCTATAAATACGGCGTTTGCAACGGCAGGAACGGGCGGATTCGGCTTCAAAGGCGACAGTATGGCGAGCTTTTCTTCGTATACGCAAATCGTTATTACCGTGTTTATGCTTTTATTTTCCGTCAACTTCAACTCCTATTTCCTGCTCCTGCGTGGGAGAATGAAAGAAGCGTTCAATACCGAAGTTCGGGTATTTTTCGCGATCGTGATTACGGCGATCACGCTGATTACGCTGAATTTACAACTCAGCGAAGCCTATACGTATACGACGGGCGAAGCGATTAAACACTCCGCGTTTTCTGTGGCGACGATCATTTCGACGACGGGGTTTGTTACGGCGAATTTCGATCTGTGGCCCGCGTTCTCCAAGGGGATTCTTGTGCTACTTATGTTCATCGGGGCTTGCGCGGGGAGTACGGGCGGCGGTGTGAAAGTTTCGCGTGTGGTGATTTTGTATAAAGGCGCGACGCATGAAATGAAGAAGATGTTGCATTCCCGTCAAGTAACCAACGTTACGATCGATAAGCGGGTGGTGGACAGGGAAGTCGTACAAAATACGTTCGCGTATTTGTTTGCATATATTTTGGTGTTCGTTTTGTCGTTCTTGTTAATTTGTATTGACGTACAGGATGTGGTTACGAATTTCACAGCGGTAACGGCGACGATCAACAATGTCGGACCGGGACTCGGCGCGGTCGGACCGGACGGGAATTTTGCGTTCTTCTCGGTTGGGTCGAAGCTCGTGTTTATTTTCGATATGTTGGCGGGACGGTTAGAAATTTTTCCGATGCTACTCTTATTCTCGGCGCGGACTTGGAAAAAATAACCGATAGGATTTTGGAAAAAACGCAAAAAAGGCGTTTATAATTAGGATAAAGGCGTGTATAATAATATAGCCTTTATACGGGGGTGCACCGGATTCGATTGCCGGTGAGCGAAAGGATAAGCATACCGCAGACGGAGTGGCTGCGCAAAAACATTCCATTAAATTTAAATGCAGATAGAAATGCAAACTACGCTCTTGCAGCGTAAATTCGTTTTTTAACGAAGCGTCGCGCCTGATTTATCCGTCGGTCGGGGTCGCGGCGTCAACAAGACGGAAAAATCTTGAAAAAATCGGAAAGTGTTTTTTGAAGATTATTTAGCTTTCTGCGAGATGTGAAGCGTGTTTATCCGCCCCGCATTTTTAAGAAATAATAGATAAACTAAGTATGTAGAAAGTCTTTTGGCAGCCGAGTAAGACGTGAGTTCAACTCTCACCACCTCCACCAAAAACGTATAATCCGAACCAAATTGTTATCACAAGCGAATGGTTCGGATTTACGCTTTTTTTAAGCGAAATCCGATGATGATTTGTCAAACTAAGTGCAACACTTTTTGCGAAAAAATTCAAATAAACATTTTGTTTTTTAGAAATTTAATATCTTTTTGGGTCTGGCGTTAATTAACGCCAGATTTTTTTCAAGATTTTTACCTATAAATCCACATAAGAAACAAATGACTGTTTGTGCGAGATCGTAGGCGTTGGATAAGATATAATCAACTTCGTGTTTGTGGTTTAAATCTCTTACGTAATGCAGATATAACCATTCGTGTACGTATTTAGAATAGGTACGAGAACCTCGTAGAGTTTTAAGGGTGATAAGTTCACCCATTTTTTGAACGTTATCGAAACTTATTGTTTCAAATAACACTTTGTAAGGATTGTAAGATTGATTCATAAGCTACCCCCCAAGTTTAACTTTAGCCTTTTGGGCAGGGGCAAAGGGGCATAGAAAAAAGCGGCGTAAAGCTGCAACTAGATAGAAGGCGAAGCGTTAAAAGAAAGGGGCAGGTATTAAATGAATAGCGTATTGCCGAAAGTAAACGCTAACAAGGAAAAAGTTTTGGTAAATAAAAAAAGACCTTGATTTCCAGGTCAAAAGTTTTTCCGCAGTAGTTTACTTTCGGTTTTTTCTATGCAAGAATAGCCCCAAACCAAAAGGTAAAGTTGGAGATGGAAGTTTTCGTTCTAGTTGTTGTGCTAACTTGCGGTTTTTCTTGCGTACGCATACGTACGTACATGCTTGTATCTGACAAGCACACGCCTGAGTTCCATTTGCCGGTTTTCGATGTTTTTCGAACGGATAGTTTTAAGGAAATTTTTCCTTTTTTTATTGACAAAAAATCGCCAAGTATCACTACTTGACGATAGATAAAAACGAACGAAAATAATTGGTAAAATTTCGGTATTGCTTAAAACTTCAAATCGTGGTATAATAAAAAACCTATTCGTGTTCGACCAAATGGAAGTTTTGCACTTGGGATTGGATATGGTCGGGGAGTGGCTTATTGCAAAATACGTCGTCAAAGACGGAAATATGGCATAAATTGCTATAACAACCAACGTTGATTTTTGTTCCGTCGATTAACAGGACTTTTCGTTTGGATTGTTGAATCAACGTCCGACGCACGTCGTTTTCAAAAATAGAAGTGTCCGTAGCGTATCCCGTTTCGGAAAGCCCATGGCAGGAAACAAAACAAACGTCCGCATTAAACGTTTTGGCTGTTTCGATAGCCGTT
>JAFVRU010000015.1 GCA_017504065.1 Clostridia bacterium | reverse complement strand
GCGGGAAATACAAAATTCCTTTTAAACGGAAGGGGTAGTCCATATTCAAATGAATCCAGAACAACGGTTCGTTATAATCCATAAACGTATCGCGATAGAAACTCTTATATTCTTCTTCCGTACAGTCCTTGGGGTCTTTTAAATACAACGGCGTTTTATTGTTGATCGGCTTGTCCTGCTCGTCGCCTTTCGGATTTAAATACACGTCATAGGGCATAAAGGAGCAGTATTTACGCAACAACTCCCGAACGCGGAACTCTTTTAAAAATTCTTCTTCTCCATCAGCGAGATACATGACAATTTTTGTGCCGCGATCCGTTTTGTCCGTTTCCGTCATTTTATACGTAGAATTACCGTCGGAAACCCATTTTACCGCAGGCTCGTCCTTATAACTCTTTGTATAGATTTCCACATTCTTAGAAACCATATATGCCGAATAAAAACCGAGTCCGAAATGCCCGATAATGCCGTCGCCGGAAGCGTTTTCGTATTTTTTCAAAAAGTCTTCCGCGCCCGAAAACGCGATTTGCGTAATGTATTTTTCGACTTCTTCCGCCGTCATACCGATCCCGTTATCTTCTACCGTCAAAGTTTTTGCGGCTTCATCTACGTATACGTTGATCTTATACTCGCCGTCGTCGCGTTGCGCTTCTCCCATTTCCACCAGCTTTTTATGCTTGGTGATCGCGTCTACGCCGTTCGCTACAATTTCACGAAGAAAAATGTCTTTGTCGGAATACAGCCATTTTTTGATGATCGGCATCATATTTTCGCTGGAAATTTTGATTTTACCTTGTTTTTGCATAATTGATACACTCCTAAAAATTTTAACAATTATTTATACACAAAAAAGTCTGCTTTTAATCGACTTAAAAACAGACTTTTCGTTTTTCTTGTAAAATTTTACGCGTTCTTGTTCAACAAATCCGCAATCGAAACACCTTCGAAACCGCTTTCGCTCCATTCGGTAACTTCGTCGGAAACAGGTTTTTGCGCTTTTGCCTTTCTAGGCTTTTCTTTGCCTTCGCCGTCTTCCGCTTTCGCCGCTCTGGGCTTTCTTTCAACGTTTTCAGGCTTCGGTTCTAAAGCTTTGATAGAAAGGGTCATTTTCTTTTCAACGCAATCCAAATTCAAGATCTTCGCGTCGATTTCTTGACCGATCGTAAGCGCCGTAGTCGGATTTTCAAGGAATTCGTGAGAGATTTGAGATACATGAACCAAACCGTCGATTCCTTTTTCAACTTCAATGAACGCACCGAAAGGAACAATTCTAACAACCTTACCGTGGATTACGTCGTCTTTCGCGTATTTTTCCGCAGCGAGATCCCAAGGTTGGGGTTGTAATTGCTTATAACCGATCGAAACTTTCTTCGATTCTTGATCGATCTTCAATACTTTGAATTGATAGGTTTTGCCGATTTCCAAAACGTCGGTAACCGCTTTTACGCCCGTCCACGACAAATCGGAGATATGCGCCAAGCAATCGAAACCGTTTACGGAAACGAACGCGCCAAAGCTCGTTACTCTTTCCACTTTACCTTCAACAACGTCGTCTACGTTGATCGACGAGAAGAATGCAGCTTCCTTCTCCGCGCGAGCCGCCGCTTTTGCAGCGCGTTCCGCTTCAATGATCACACGTTGAGACGCAATGATTTCTTTTCTTCTTTCCGTCTTAATTTCCAACACCTTAAGACGCAATTTTTTGCCTACGTATTTATCGAGTTCTTTTACGAATCCCGAACGAACCTCACGAGCAGGCACGAATACGGAGTAAGAACCGTATTCCGCAGTCAAACCGCCTTTATTGAATCCCGAACAAACGACTTCGAATTCTTTTCCGTCTTTCACTTCGGCGATCAAAGCTTCTTCTTCTTTGATCTTCTTGATCTCTTTTTGCGAAAGCTTTACGGGATTAATGCCGATTACCATAAGTTCGATTTCTTCGCCCAATTTCGCGTTGAAATCGTCTTTATTGTAAACTTCGCAGTCCACTTCTTCCTTGTCGAGCATTACTTCCTTCTTTGCCAGCGGGAGCAATACTGCAACACCCGAATCGTCCGCCGACGAGATCGTAGCCGTAATCAACTGTCCTCTTTTAAATTTCGGTTGACTGTCCATGTTCGCAACAACTTCTTCCATCGTTGCTTTTGCTTCTGTTTCCATTCCCATTTTTAATAGAACCTCCTGAGGTTGCGCGTTTGGGGTACTCGCCCCCGTAACAATACCTACCCTTTTAAATGTTTTAATTGTTTCATAGTTTAGATCGGCAGCATTGACTAAACGAAATACGTGAGCACAATGTTGCGTACAGATCTCGTAGAGCTTGTTGGTGTTGCTGCTATTCAGCCCTCCGATCACCAATACTGCGTCGCATTGTTTCGATAATTCGATAGCTTCATTTTGTCGTCCTATAGTAGTATAGCAAATTGTTTGAAAAACTTCAACTGTTTTTCCACGCTTATTATTAAGATTTTTTATAATTTTTTCAAATTTTTCCGCTGAAAAGGTCGTTTGAGCCACTACACAGCAAATATTTTCGGGTAAAACGGAAAAATCTTCGTCTTCCGATGAAAATATATACGCTTGATTTTCGCACCAACCGTTGAGCCCGATTACTTCAGGATGTGTTTTTTCTCCGATAATGACAATCGTCTTGCCTTCCTGAAATTTTTCCCGCACGATCTTTTGCGTACGACGAACAAATTCACAAGTACAATCCACAACACTTATATTGTGTTCTTGACAAAACTCGTAAACGTTTTTTCCGACTCCGTGGGAACGAATGATCAACGTTGCCCCTTTCGGTACTTGCGCTAAATCGTCTACCATGACAATCCCACGGTTCTTAATGGTTTGCACAACGTCAGGGTTATGGATAATCTCCCCATAAATATACGTATTTTCAGCGTCGATTGTTAAAGCGGTGTCCACAGCTTTTTTGACTCCGCTGCAAAACCCGCCGCTTTTTGCGATTACGACTTCCATTTCTTACGCCTGTTTCCTTTTGGATTTTTTGTTTTTGAGATATTCTGCGTGTTCTTTACGTAAATTCAACATAATCGCCCGAATTTTTTCATCCGCTTCCGAAATTTCCTTTTCCGTGAGTTTCCGACCGTAATACTCCGACAACTCAAACGGTTCGCCGATTAAAATATGCGCGACTCGGAACAATTTAGGCTTTTGATAAATCATCATCGGCACAATCGGCGTTTGTTGACGAATCGCCATCATTGCCGCACCGCCTTGGAAAGGCAACATTTCCGCATCCGTTTTATTCCGCGTGCCTTCCGGGAATACGCAAATCTTTTCGTTGTTTTTTAAGCATTTAAAACAGTCCAGCAAAGCCCGAACGTCGCTCCCGTCCCGATTGACGCTGATTGCTTTCACGCCACGGGCAAGCCCGCCGATAATCGGCGCGTCAAAAATGGGCTTTTTGGCGATAAAATGAATACCTTCTTTCGTGGTAACAGCCGGATAAATCACGTCAAAGATCGTATAATGAATGCATACGTAAATACACGCGCCGTCTTCGACCTTTTTCTTACCATAAAAACGGTACGGCTTTAACAAAAAATAAAAAGGAACTACGATCGCTTTCAAAAAGTTCAGCAAAGGAATCACATGCTTCCCTTTTTTATTCGCCTTGACCGTAATTTCTTTTTTCTTTTTAATTTTTTTCGACGGTTGTTCCGTCGTTGTTTTTTCCGCCATATAAAAATCCTTCGTTAAATTTTGGACTGAATATTCTTCTTAATTTCCGCTACGACTTCTTCCACGTTTAAATTGGAAGTATCGATTACAATCGCGTCTTTCGCGCAAACAAGCGGCGAAAATTCCCGTTCCATATCTTGTTTATCGCGCGCAACAATCTCTGCGTGCAACGTATCGAAATCCACGTTTTCCCCGCGTTCTTTCAATTCTTGGAAACGGCGCTCCGCCCGAACTTTGCTATCCGCGGTAATAAAGAATTTGAATTTGGCATTGGGCTAAACGGTCGACCCGATATCCCGACCGTCCAATACACAGGACATTTTCGTCCCGATTTCACGTTGCATTTCCACCATCTTTTCGCGGACTGCACGATGTGAAGAAATATTCGAAGCCGCCATCGATACGGCGTTTTCACGAATTGCCGTCGAAACGTCTTCCCCATCGAGTATCGTATGCTGTTTCCCGTCTTTGTATTCCACTTTTACGTCTAAATTCGGCAACATTTTTTCAACTTCTTGTACATTTTTAGGATCGATTCCGCTCCGCAAAGCCTTTAATCCGCAAGCGCGATACATCGCACCCGTATCTAAATACAAAATATTATAATCTTTTGCCAAAACTTTCGCGATCGTACTCTTGCCGCTACCCGCAGGTCCATCCAATGCGATATTTAAAACTTCCGAAATATCCTTTCTCAAAATCTTTGCTCCTTTTTGATAAATATGTTTTACCGTTCTTTCGTCGTTTAAATCCGTAAACAGCATCAAGCGGACGCACAACGGCAACGCGCCTTCGATTTCAGGCTCGATTGCGGCGAATAACGGTGCGAAATCATAGCCGCACTCCCTTGCTGCTTTTGCTGGATGATAGGAATGAATATCCGTCGTCAAAGAGAATAAAAAGCCTTTGACTTCCCCTTTTTTCAATCCATTCGTTTGAAAAATTTCATTCAACAACGCTTCAACGGCGCTTTGCATTTCTTCTTTGCAATCTCGCGTCAAAGTCGTTGCTCCGCGAATAATCGTCATAGTTTGCTCCCATGTGATTCCATAAATCAAGTATTGCTTTTATTATACCTGAATTTTCCTATTTCGTCAAGCTTTTCACGGCGAAAAACAGGTTTTTCGGTTATTGCGGAATACTATTCCCCGCCGCGTATCCCGTCGCGAACGCGATTTGCAGATTAAAACCGCCCGTAAAAGCGTCTACATCCAAGACTTCTCCGCAAAAATACAACCCGCGAACCTTTTTACTTTCCATTGTTTTTGGATTGATTTCCGAAAGCGATATCCCACCCGAAGTGATGATCGCTTCTTCAAAACCGCGCAAACTGCGGATTTTCAACGGGAACGCTTTTAAGGCTTGCACCAATCTCCCCCGTTCTTCCTTCGTTAAAACGTTAACGTTTTTGTCTTCTGGAATACGACTGACTTGTAACACGGCGGAAATCATTTTTTGCGGCAGCAAATCGCATAACGCGTTGATGATTTTTTTGTTTTTATACTTTTCGAAATCTCGTAACAACCGCTTATCCAACGTTTGTTCGTCTAAAGCGGATTTTAAATCGATTGAAGCCTGTAAAGACCGTAAATCCATACGATTGATGATAGACGAAGCCGAAAGCACAATCGGACCTGAAATGCCAAAATGCGTGAATAAAAGCTCTCCAAGCTCCGAATATACCGTTTTTGAACCGTTTTTCACGCAAAAAACAACGTTTTTCAACGCAACGCCCTGCAATTTTAAAAACAGTTCCCCTTCTAAATTCAAACCGCATAAACCGCTTTTTAAATCGGTTACCGTATGCCCGCAAGCCCGCGCAAAAGCATATCCGTCGCCCGTAGAACCCGTAGACGGATAGCTCATTCCCCCCGTAGCGACGATTACCGCGTCAAAAGAATATTTATTTTTATCCGATACAACTTCTATGCCTGACATGGGTATTATGTTACGCGTAGTATCTTCTACTATGTCAAGCATAGGTATTATGTTTGACATAGTAGGTCGAATTTCTTTGATTTTTTCTTGTAAATAGATCTGAACCCCTACCGTTTTGCAGGCTTTTTCTAGCGTTTTAGTGATATCGCTGGCATGATCAGACGATGGAAAAGCGCGGTTCCCACGCTCAATTTTGATAGATAATCCCTGATTTTCAAAGAATTCTATCGTTTTTTGCGAAGGAAAGGAATAAATTGCTCCCGTTAGAAACTTTGCACCGCGTACAACGTTTGGTAAAAACTCCGCAGGGGAAACGTCGTTCGTAAAATTACATCGCCCCTTTCCCGTGATGTATATTTTCTTTCCCAATTTTTCATTTTTTTTCAAACAGGCTAACTTGATGCCCGTTTTTTGCCGCCGCGTATGCCGCCATTAATCCAGCTGCCCCACCGCCGACTATACATACTTTTTTCATAAAAAATCCCTATTTTTCGACTTGAATAAATCCCCGTTGTAAAATTATAATTATATTGTTTCACAAATTAAGTTTCACAAAAGTCGGTTTTTGATAAAGATTACGCAACCGAAAATTCATCGGTTGCGTAACAAGTTTCACAAATTAAGTTTCACATAAACCGTTACGATGATTAAACAGGATAGACGCTCGATTTTGCCATATCTCTGTCAACACCGTTTTTTTGCGCTTCGCGCCATTTGAAGAAATTTTCCGCGACTTGTTCAAAAACTGCATACGAGAGCACGTCTTCTTCTTTTTCATAATAGCCAAGGGCTTGCAGTTTTTGTTTGATTTCTTCGTATTCGGGCTTTAACAAATCCGCAGGACGGCAAGTAATTCTCTCCGCGCCTTTTAATACCTTTTCCGCAACTTCTTCATTCAGTGGCATCGGCAACGTACCGTATTTACCCGCAAACAAGTCTTTCGTTTCTTTGGTAACCATTTTATATCTTTCGCCCATAACAACGTTCATAACGGCTTGCGTACCGACAATTTGAGAAGACGGAGTTACAAGCGGCGGATATCCGCAATCTTTCCGAACGTTGGGAACTTCCGCAAGACATTCCATAAGCTTATCGGCTTTGCCAGCTTTTTCAAGCTGATTGATCAAGTTAGAAAGCATACCGCCAGGAACTTGATACAACAACGTATTGATATCAATTCCTTTAGATTTTTCATTTAAGATCTTATCCGATTTTAAACGTTGTTCTACCGTTTTGAAATGTTTAACGATCGGCAACAGTTTATTGATATCGATGCCCGTATCGTACGGAGTATCTTTCAACGTAGCAACAAGCGGTTCAGTTGCAGGCTGAGAAGTACCGTTCCCCAGCGGAGACAACGCCGTATCGACGATATCAACACCCGCCAAAATTGCCATCAAATAAACCATATCACCCGTCCCCGACGTGTTATGCGTATGCAAATGCAGTTTTGTCGTCGGTTTTAACGCTGCCTTTAAAGCTTTTACAAGCTCATACGCCTTCATCGGGAGCAACAAGTTTGCCATATCTTTCAAGCAAATATTATCCGCTCCATTTTCTTCGAATTGTTTCGCTAAGTTAATAAAATATTCGTTGGTAAAGACTTCTTTACCGTCTACAACCGCGCTAGTATAACAAATCGTTGCTTCGCAAACCCCACCGTATTTTTTGATCGCTTTCATCGAAACTTCCAAATTTCTAGGATCGTTCAGTGCGTCGAAAACACGCACGACTCCAACCCCGTTTTCAATGGATTTTGCAACGAATTTTTCAACAACGTCGTCTGCGTAATGGCGGTAACCGAGCAAGTTTTGTCCGCGCAAGAGCATTTGAATAGGCGTCTTTAAATGCGCTTTTAACGTACGCAATCTTTCCCAAGGATCTTCATTCAAGAAACGCAAACAGGAGTCAAACGTCGCCCCGCCCCAAGCTTCAATCGAATAATATCCGATTTCATCCAACGCCTCCAACATCGGAAGCATTTCATCTATACGCATTCTGGTAGCCGCTTGCGATTGATGCGCGTCGCGCAAAATCGTTTCGGTGAGCATTACTTTTCTTTTTTCAAAATTCAATTCCATTTTCTTTTACCTCATCTATTAAACGATTGCCAGCAAAAATCCGGCAGCAATAGCCGAACCGATAACCCCTGCCACGTTCGGTCCCATAGCATGCATTAACAAGTGATTACTAGGGTCTTCTTCCCGTCCGACGTCTTCGGAAATACGCGCCGCCATAGGCACAGCCGAAACGCCTGCACTACCGATCAAAGGATTGATCTTACCACCCGAAAGCTTGCACATCAATCTCCCCATCAAAAGCCCGCCGATCGTACCGCACGAAAATGCAACCAAACCGAGCCCAATGATCCCTAACGTCGTTCCGCTTAAGAACGTCGCGCCGTAAGCTTTACAACCGACGGATACGCCAAGGAAAATCGTAATCGTATTCATCAAACCGTTTTGCGCTTGCGAAGAAAGTCTGTCGCAAACACCCGATTCTTTCAATAAATTCCCGAGCATCAACATACCGAGCAACGGTACGGCGTCAGGTAAAATTAATCCGACAACAAGCGTAACGACAACAGGGAAAATAATCTTTTCTACTTTGCTGACCGTACGGAGCGGCTTCATTTTAATTTGACGTTCTCTCTTGGGCACAAAAAGCTTCATTAACGGCTTTTGAATAATCGGAATCAACGCCATATACGAATACGCCGCAACAGCGATCGCCGACAATAATTCCTTACTTTCGCCGTTAAACTGCGAAAACGCCGCCAACTTTTGCGTTACGTAGATTGCCGTAGGACCGTCTGCGCCGCCAATAATCGCAATCGAGCAAGCAGCAGCCAAATTAAATCCAATCGCAACCGCCGCAATCATGGTCAAAAATACGCCAAGTTGCGCAGCCGCGCCGATCAACATGCTCTTGGGATTAGAAATCAACGGTCCAAAATCGGTCATTGCGCCGATTCCCAGGAAAATGAGCGGCGGATAAATAACGTTTTGTACACCATAGAACAAATACCACAGCAAGCCGCGATTCTCTACGTTTTCGTAGGTGTGGGGCAACCCTTCTTTATACGTACCCCAAACGATATTATATGCACCCGGAAGATTGATCAGGAACATCCCGAACGCAATCGGCAAAAGCAAAAGCGGCTCGAATTTTTTCACAATCGCGAGATACATGAGCACAAACGACACAAGTAACATCACGTAATTCTGCCAACTTCCGTTCGCCATGCCCGATGATTCCCATAAATTCTTGAACATCGAACCGAAGTCAATAAGCAAATTATTTAACATAATAGAAACTCCTTATTCTATTAGGTTTAACCGATTACAGCAAGAACTGCGTCCGATTCGACGTTCGCGCCTTTTTGTACTTGGAACGTAACGACGCCGTCGCAAGGCGCGGTAATGTCGTTGTCCATTTTCATCGCTTCCAAAACAAGGATCGGTTGATCCTTTTTCACTGCCGTTCCGTTTGCTACCAAAAGATTTTTAATCAAACCGGGGAACGGAGAAAGCACTTTTTCACCGTTCACAGGAGTAGCCGCTTGCGCGACCACGGGAGCAGCTGCAGGAGCAGGAGTAGCCGCTTGCGCGACTACGGGAGCAGCTACTACGGACGCAGGAGCGACAGCAGGCGCTGCAACGGGTGCAGAAACCGTAGCGCCGACTTCTTCAACGCCGACTTGATAAGATTTACCGTTTACTGTGATAACAAAATTACGCATAACATTTTCTCCTTAAAATTTCAAATTCTCTTAATTCTTTTTACTGTAAATTCACATTTCGGGCCTACCGTTTGATAATAAGCCGTAAGCGCCGCCATAATAACCGCTACCGTTTCTTCCGATATTGTTTCGCCCGCATCGGCAACCGCCAAACTCTCGTTGACAGTTACGGGAACAGGCGCTTTCGCAGTCTTTTCTTTTTTCGGGGCAGTCTTGGTCTTGGACATAACTTTACCAACCGCCCAAAGCACGAAAATCAAGAAAACAATTCCTGCAAACACGACGGAATACCCGAGAAGCGCATATACGGAAACTTCCCCGATCGAAACTTCTCGTGTTTGTTCCGCGACATTGTTTAATAAATTCAACATTGTCGATCCCCCTTTAATTTAAAAGCATTTGCAACGAAGCGATTAAATATTGTTTTACAAACTGCGGTTCGATTACCGCGTCGATATATCCGTCTTTCGCTGCATGGATCGGATCAGAATTTTCATCTGCATATCTTTGTGCCAAAGCCGCTTTATCCGCCTTTTCGTTCGCCAATTCGATTTGCGCGCCTTGCACTCCGTCAAACAACGAAATTTGCGCGTTCGCGAATGCGCACGTATAATCAAAACCAACCGACTTAGACGCAAACAGCGAATATCCAAGCCCGATCGCTTTCTTATATACTACCGCCAATTTCGCCGTTGTGATCGTATCGAGCATATCCAAATATTCTGCTGCTTCTTTCATGACGCGGCTGTTATTCGCGCAAATGCAGGGACAAATCCCTTCCACGTCCGTAAACGTTATAAACGGCAATTCGTAACAGCAAGCAAATTCTGCAAAGCTCTTAATCTTCGCAAGTTTCCCCGCGTCGAGCTCCACGCCTTTTTCTCCACCGTCGAAGATGAGCGCAGCAACGGCAATCCCGCCGATTCGACCTAAAACCGTTTTAATTTCAGGTTCGCAAAGCGCGCCGATTTCCACCGCGGTTTCAAAGATTTGCATAATCGTTTCCGCTGTAACCGTTTCATTCAGCACAGGCACAGCAGCATTCAACTCCGCGTCGATCATTGGATTCGCCAACAATTCGGCAATTTCAGAAATCTTGACTTTCACGTCTTCCAAGCCTTGCACTTCGAATGCGGGAATCCCCGATTTATTCAAAGCTTTCGCTCCGCCGACTTCTTCCTTGGAAATGTTCTTTCCCGCCTTTGCGGACAAAACAAAAGGACTGTTCACCGCCAAAACGCTTTCCTTTTCCAAGAAAAACGTGAAATCCGCAATCGCCGCGAGCATCGCAGCCGAACCGTAGACTTCACCGTCCACGACTACGTATTGCGGCACTACGCCTTTGAGTTGCGTACTCTTTAACAGCAGTTTCCCAAGTCCTTCTAAAACAGTAACGCCTTCCCCGACTTGTACCCCGCGCGTATGCAGAAAATACAGGACGGGCGTAACGTTTTTCTCCGCCATATCCAAGCATTTTGCAATCTTATCGCAATTTGCTTTCGAAATACCGCCTTCTAACGCTTTAAAATTTTGCGCCACGATATAATACGGATATCCGGAGATCGTCGCAAATCCTGTTACAACGCCTTCTCCTGCGGTTTCTTCCCCGTAAAAATCGTTTTTAGAAAAGCTGAACGCAGACAATTCCACGAAACTATCCGCGTCGATTACCGCTTGAATGCGGCTACGGATTTCCGAACTCGTCTCCGTTAATTTTGCTTTTCTTTCTTGCAGTAATTGAATTTTATCCATAATGTTTCCTCCAAGAAATTCAGCCGATTTTATCAAATTTTGCCAACTCTCGACCAATTATCATTATACAACAAACTATTTCAAAAAGCAAGCGTTTGAAGAAAAATTTTTTGCAAATTAAATAAAAAATCGACAATTCGAAAAAATGATCTTGTCATCCTGCGAAGTGCCGATAAGTTCTTGTCTTTATTTCAATTTTTTCTTCAAAAACCGCATTTGCATAACGTTAGTATGCCGCAATTTTCTGAAAATATTTATTTTTTTGTTTTATGAAACCATTTGCTATGTTTTAACTTTTCTTGAATTTTATCCATATTCTTATAGATTACGATAAACGCCGCCAAAATTAACGCAAAAAACGCAACCCAAATCAAAATCCCCCACCAAGTATTAAACGGAATAAAATCTACGGAATAGCACGTTCCCGCAACGCCGAGAATCCGACAAATCACAATCATTACCAGGAAATATTTCGTGGACATGGAAGAAAGCCCCGCCAAAAAGCACAATACGTCGTCCGGAAACATCGGAAATAAAAACATGACGGTCAAAAACAAATTATCTTTCCCTTTGAGCTTCGTTTGCCATTTGTCAAGCGTATCTTCCCCGATCATCCAAACAACGGCTTTGTGTCCCAATTTCCGTCCGATAAAAAATGCCGTATACGAACCCAAAACAATACCAATCAGGCTGTAAATCGTAGTTTTGAATGCGCCGAACAACGCAACGCCCGCCACCGTACTCACTACGCTTGGAATCGGCAAAACTACAACTTGCAAATATTGCAAAAGAATATATAAAAGCGGCATCCAAACGCCCGCCTTTTCCAAATACGATTGTAAATGCTCCGCATCGCGCACCGTTTCAAAAAATCCCGTCTTTTGCAAAATTAAAACTAAAATTAAACAAAATAAAATAAAAACGTACGCGCTTAAAAGGATTTTCGACGCCGTTTGTTTTTCTGAAACCGTAAACCAAACCGCTAAAGCGTATAATCCGCAGATTAAAACGCCGCTCAAGATGGAAAACAGCACAAAATTCCGCTTTATTAGCGGATAAGAAACTCCGTTGAGACAAAGTATGGCAAAGATACTACATGCAACGGAAAACGCGAAAAAAAGCGTTAAAAACAACAATCGATTGTTCTTTTGATTCTTTCGGGTTTTGTCTTTTTCCATAAAACACGTTCTACGTTAAAATCCTTATATTATAGTATAGAAAAATTTCCGAGAATTATAACTTCTCCGCATCGTCTTGTTGCGGCAATTCTTTCGGCAAAGTCTTTCGAAGCTCCGCGATTGCGCTCCGAGCAAGCTCGTCGCAGCGGTTATTTAACGCATTATCTGCATGCCCCGCGACTTTATGAAAAGTTACGTCATGCGTTTTCGTCAACGCATACAATTCTTCCCAAAGATCGGTATTTAAAACGGGTTTATTGTCCGCCTTTTTCCAACCGTTTGCCCGCCAACTGTCCAACCAACCGTTTAAAAAGGCGTTCACCGTATACGCGGAATCACTATAAACATCTACCTTGCAAGGATATTTCAAGCGTTTTAAACCGATAATCACGGCAAAAAGCTCCATACGATTGTTGGTCGTATCCATTTCCGAGCCGCTGTATTCTCTTTTTACGTCGCCGTAGATGAGTATTCCACCATAGCCGCCAAGCCCCGGATTCCCCGAACAAGCCCCGTCTGTATACAAAGTTACCGATTTTTTCATCTTTGATCTCTCTGAAAATGTTTTTAGTTTGAAAAATGCCTTAAAAATAATTGACAAATCTCTTTTTTTGTTATATAATAGCTTCGTTGTTTAGGGGAGTGGCTCAACGGTAGAGTAGCGGTCTCCAAAACCGTAGGTTGCGTGTTCGAATCGCGTCTCCCCTGCCAAAACCTGTATCGAAAGGTACAGGTTTTTGTTTTGACAAACGGTAGAGTAGCGTTTCCCACCAAAACCACAGGTTGCCGAATCGCGTCTTCCCTACCCAAACCTGTATCGAAAGGTACAGGTTTTTTGTTTTGACAAACGGTAGAGTAGCGTTTCCCACCAAAACCACAGGTTGCCGAATC
>JAFVRU010000014.1 GCA_017504065.1 Clostridia bacterium | reverse complement strand
TTCGAACTCCTGACACACGGCTTAGAAGGCCGTTGCTCTATCCTACTGAGCTACAGGCGCATACCGACGCTTCATGGATAGAAAAGTGGAGCGGGTGATGGAAATCGGACCCACGCGGCCAGCTTGGAAGGCTGGAATTCTACCATTGAACTACACCCGCATATATCACACTTCGATGCCACATCGACAACGCCTGTATATAATAGCATTATTCAAAAAAATTGTCAAATCATTTTCGCGACTTTTTTCAAAAAAATCCGATTTTTTTTAATTTCTTTTCATACCAACGGAAATTATCAAAAAATGTGAATAGTTTTCGTTATATTTTTCTCAAAAACAGGGTCGTCGTTTCCTTGCTTTATTTTTTCAAAATGTGCTATAATAGATTATCGGACGACAAAAAAGGAAAAGCCCGACTTAAATAACAGAACGAACAGGTATATATTCAAAACCGCAAGCAGGGGCATTAAGACCATTAAAAGCAAATTCCCGCGCTTGTATTTGAATAGGAACATACATATATATATTGTCAACGCGCCCCCGAGCGCGCCCGCGATACAAAGCTTGCCCAAGAACTTTTCGGGCGGTTTCGTCGGCGGGGTAGAGTTTGCCGTCGAAAGCGGCGCGGCTTGCTCACGAAGCTCGGTTTCCCGTTCCTGATCCCGCAAAGATTTTACAAGCAGGAACGCGTAGAAATTGATGGAAAGTATATAGGCGATAAGCAAAACGTATAAAATCAACATAGTCTTATTGTGTTGCAAAAATATAAAAAAATTACAGAGGTACAAGAAGAAATGAAGAAAAGAGCGTTGGTTAGCGTATCCGACAAAACGGGTATTGTGGAATTTTGTCAAAGATTGATCGCTTGCGATTACGAAATTATTTCGACAGGTGGAACGGCGAAAGCGTTGAAAGACGCAGGCTTGCCCGTAATCGGCATCAGCGAGCTCACGGGCTTCCCCGAATGCTTGGACGGCAGAGTAAAAACGCTGCATCCCGTCGTTCATGCGGGGCTTTTGGCAATGCGCTCCAATCCCGAGCACATGGCACAGCTTGAAAAGCTTCAAATCAACACGATCGACGTGGTAGCCGTCAACCTGTATCCGTTCAAGGCGACGATTTCCAAACCCGACGTTACGTTTGCGGACGCGGTGGAGAATATCGACATCGGCGGACCTACGATGATCCGCGCGGCGGCGAAAAACTACCAGGACGTTGCCGTAGTCGTCGATCCCAAGGACTACGAACGGGTGCTTTCCGAAATGGAAAACGGCGGAGTTACGCTCGAAACCAAGAAGTATTTGCAGTACAAAGTGTTCGCGCATACGGCGGTATACGATAGCATGATCTCCAACTACTTGGCGCAACAGCTGGGTATCCGCTATCCCGACAGCGTAACGTTTGCGTATGAAAAAACGCAAGATATGCGTTACGGCGAAAACCCGCACCAAGGCGCTTCCTATTATAGCGAAGTGTTCCCGCGCGCAGGCTCGCTTTCGAAAGCGAAACAGCTTTGGGGGAAAGAGCTTTCCTATAACAATATCAACGACGCAAACGGCGCTTTGGAGCTTGTCAAGGAATTCGACGAACCCTGCGTTGTAGCGTGTAAGCACGCCAACCCTTGCGGAGTCGGCACGGGCGCAAACATCTACGAAGCATACGTAAAAGCGTATGAATCCGACCCCGTGTCCGTATTCGGCGGGATCTTGGCGATCAACGGTCAGGTGGACGCGGCTACGGCGGCGGAAATTCATAAAATTTTCATCGAAATCGTGATTGCGGAAAGCTTCACGGACGAAGCGTTGGAAATTTTGAAGCAGAAAAAGAATATCCGTCTTTTGGAATTGCCCGATATCCGCGCGCGCAGAGAAGCGACGGCGTACGATATGAAAAAGGTATACGGCGGGTTGCTTGTACAGGACTACGACGAAACGCTCTTTAAAGAAGAAAACGTGAAAGTCGTTACCAAACGCGCTCCGACGGAAGAAGAAATCAAAGCGATGTATTTCAACTGGAAAGTCGTAAAACACACGAAATCCAACGCGATTGTCGTTGGGAAAGCGGACAGAACGACGGGGATCGGTATGGGACAAACCAACCGTATCTGGGCAGCGAAACAAGCCATCGAGCATGCGGGTGAGAATATCCAAGGTTCGGTTATGGCGTCCGACGCGTTTTTCCCCTTCCCCGATTGCGTAGAAGAATGCGTGAAAGCGGGGATCACGGCGATCATTCAACCGGGCGGGAGCATCAAAGACCAGCTTTCCATCGACGCGTGCGACGAAGCGGGGATTGCGATGCTGTTCGTAGGGGATAGACATTTCAGACACTAACAAAACGTAGAAAGAAAAGCGTGGCAATGCTTTGCCACGCTTTTAAAAACTGATTTTTTTGGAGCTTACGCGTTGTTTTGCGCTTCTTGCGCCGCCTTGTATTCGAGTACGGCTTTCGCGAGTTGATCGGGGCAAGACGTATTGTTCCGACAACGGATTCCGCTCAAAAGCGATGCGACTTCGTCGATGTCTTTGCCTTCGACGAGCTTTGCAATGCCGTGTAAGTTACCGCCGCAGCCGCCGATAAAGCGTACGTCGCGCATTTTGTTGTCTGCGTCGACGTTGAAAAGAATTTGTCTAGAACACGTGCCTTTGGTAGAATAAGTAAACATAAGATACCTCACTTGAATAAATTTACGAAAATAGGGGTCAATCCGCGAGTGTTTCGTAGATTGCGGAATACAGTTCCGAAGCCTTGCTTTCCCAATTTTTATAGATATGTTGCGCCGTTTTTTTGTCGGGAAGAACGAATTTCAATTCGAGCATGGGTTGCACGGGGGCTAAAATCTTTAAAAATACGGTATACGTGCCGTCTACGTTTTGATAATAGTCCGCCTTACATTCCTGACGGTTGCGCAGTTTTCCGCTGTTGTTTTTGACGTAAGCGGAAATTTCTTCGCGTACGCTCTTGGGAATATTGATATAAAAATTCAAAAGGCTTTCCCTGCCGTCGCTAGTAATCGAGTACAGCGGTTCTTCTTCGTTGGACGAAATACGACAAAGAAACCCGTCGTCGAGGAGCTTGGGCAATAACTCCACACAGTCCATATAATTCAGCCAATTATTGCTCGCCGAACACATTTCCGTAATCGTGCGTTCGGAAAGAGCGCTCTCCATTTTATCGAAAATGAAGAGCAAAATCAGCTTATTGACAGACGTTTCACCTTGAATTTGCATTTGTAGGATTCTCCGTTATAGGGGATAGGATTGAAAACAGTCGCATAGGACGTGCGACTGTTTTTTGCGTTGCTTGGATTTGGAAAGTTACGCTTCGAACTTTTTCAACTTTTCCAAAAGGTCTTCACATTCGTCCGCGTAGACTTCCTCAACGATCGGTTGGGAAAGATCGAGTGAGAAAATCCCCAAAATCGATTTCGCGTCTACGACGTACTTACCGCTCTTTAAAAGAATTTCGTAAGGATAATCTTGCGTTACGTTCACGAACTCTTTTACCCGTTGCGCCATTTCCAAAGAAATTTTGATTGATTTCATAACAGTTATAACCTCCAAACAAATTACTGCCTATATTATACATAAAAATTTTACGAAAATCAAGATATTTTGCGGAAAAATCTTTATTATTTTTTTCTTTTGTGCTATAATGATAACAAAATCTCCCTTTCTTGTGAGTTTTGTCAACGGTCAAGGAGTGAAAATATGGACTATATCGAAAAAACGGTGCGGAAAAATTATATTTATAAAGGCAAGATATTATCCTTGCGCGCAGACGACGCGGAGCTTCCCGACGGCGCGCCTTGCAAACGCGAAATTGTCGAACACAGCGGCGGAGCTTGCGTATTATACGTGGAAAACGGTTGCGTTTTGCTCGTTAAACAATATCGCTATGCGTACGGGGAGAGCTTGTACGAGCTTCCTGCAGGGAAACTCGAACCCAATGAAGATCCCGCCGTAGCGGCTTTGCGGGAGCTGGAAGAAGAAACGGGCATACGCGCTACGCGCGCGCAATTACTATATATAAACTATCCGTCGCCCGGGTATACGAACGAGAAAATCTACATTTATCGGGCGTACGACGGAGTCAAAACGCAGGCGCATTTAGACGACGGGGAGTTTTTGGACACGGAATATATTCCGCTGGACAAAGCTCGGGAGATGTTGCAAAACGGCAAAATTCGCGACGGAAAAACGATTATTGCGCTGCAAGCATATTTTTTATCGGAGCGTAGATAAATCGAAAAATTGGGGCACAAGTGGGTTTCGAGCGAAAAAAAGGTGGAAGAAAATCAAGAAAAAGCGGACGGGGATCACCCGTCCGCTTTTCCGAAATAAAGCTCTACAAAGAAAAAAGGAGAAACAATTAACGGCAGCCGCAACCACAGTTGCAAGAAGGCGTCAAAAGGGCGGAAAGCGTACCGTTTCTGTATAAGCAGAACAACAAGGCGATGATGATGGGCAAGCCACAGCCGCTAAATACGTTCGAACAGAAAATACCGTCTTTCGAGCCGAGTACAAGTAAAGCGATCAAGATCCAAAGGGTTACGTTATTACCTTGGGTGCAACAATTCATAAAAAACCTCCCGTGTTTTGCCGCAGGGGATATGTAAATCGACTCCTTAACGGAAAAATCCTGCGGTTTTATCTTTCTATTACATCATATTC
>JAFVRU010000200.1 GCA_017504065.1 Clostridia bacterium | reverse complement strand
TTTAAATTTTTACAAAAAAATACCCCACAGCTATGCCATAGGGTAAAATTCCGTTTTACTTCTTATCTTGCCAATGCAACTTTCGATGGATTGAGATAGTTTGAAACAATCATACAAACTCCGGCAAAAATCGATACGCTACCCGCAAGAATTGCGCCGAACGCAAGATCCACTTCGATTTCTTTTATTCCCAAATTCATCAAAGCTTTCTCGACGTCTTGACTTAAACGGACGAAATCGGGCGAAACGAAGAAAAACAAACTCGCCGCGAAGAAGCAGAGCGCGCCGCTCCAAGCCGCTTTCGTTGCGTGCCCCGCCTTGTACAGCGTAACCGCGCAGGCAATCCCCATTGCGACCAAAATGTAAGGCGCTAAATTCAAAACCGAGAATTCGCAAACCTTGATTTTTGTTTCGTTACCCAAAACTTCAAACGTTTCCGAATACCCGATTGCGATATTCCAACCGCTATACGTTTCTCCCGCGAACTCCGCCGCCGGCATAAACAAACCCATCATCGCAAGTACGCCCAACGCGCAAACGAATAAGGGCAAATATCCAAGAACCTTTTTCATACGTACACTCCTGTAAAAGATTTTCCGTTTTTGTTGACTTCCATAATGCTTATTATACAATACCAGGTTTGAATTGTCAAGCGTTTACAGATTTTATTACGAAATTTATGCTGTGAAAAACCGACCGCTACGGGTCGGTGAAACTACCAAAGGATTTGAGTTTGTCTGTAAGCCGAGTTCTGTCGTGTACGGTCATTTATCTAGGCTTGCCGTCGCCGACAAGCTCAAGCGATATTCACAGCATTCCGCCGGACGGACAGCCCTATATGGCGGAAGCCCAATCTTGCAACGGGTGGGGTTTACATGGCATACCGCGTTACCGTGGTATCGGTGAGCTCTTACCTCGCCTTTCCATCCTTACAAAGCTGAAGCTTTGCGGTTTATTTCTGTTGCACTTTCCTTAAAGTCGCCTTTACCTGACGTTATCAGGCACCCTGTCCTGTGTTGCTCGGACTTTCCTCATGGCTTTTAAAAAGCCCCGCGACCGTATAACAAACTCAAATCTTTTATCATTATAGCACGTTTCTTGAAAAAAATCACCTGATTTCCCTTGCTTTTTTTAAGAAAATGTTGTAAAATGGACTTGATTTTTTGATTTTTACAGCGTTCGTTCTCCACGTAGGAATTTTAGCGCTGCACAGGAGTACACTTATGAAAAAAACCAAGATCATTGCGACGCTCGGTCCTGCAAGCCAAACCAAAGAAGTATTGACAAAAATGACGGAAGCGGGTATGGACGTCGTTCGTTTAAATTTTTCCCACGGCACGCACGAAGACTATGCCGTGAAGATCAAGACGATCAAAGAAGTCCGTGATGAAAAACAAATTCCGTTGCCGATTTTGCTCGATACCAAAGGCCCGGAATTCCGCATTAAGACTTTCCAAGACGGAAAAATTCTTTTAAACGTCGGCGATACGTTTACGTTCACCACGGAAAACGTGGAAGGCTCGCACGAACGGGTTGCCGTTTCCTACGAGCGGATCTGCGAAGATCTCTCCGTTGGGGATAAAATTTTGTTGAACAACGGGCTGATGGTATTCCGCGTTACCGAAATCGCCGCGCCGAACGTACGTTGCGTGGTAGAAATCGGCGGAGAGCTGTCCAGCCGTAAATCCATGTTCTTCCCCGATAAGGAACTGCACTTGGAGTTTTTATCCGAACAGGACAAAGCCGATTTGCTTTTCGGAATCGAACAAAACGTGGATTTTGTCGCGTTATCGTTCGTTTCGAAAGCGCAAGACGTACTCGACGCGAAAAACTTTCTTGCGCAAAACGGCGGGCAACATATCGACGTCATCGCCAAAATCGAAAACCGCGCGGGCGTAAACAATCTTTTGGAGATCATGGACGTTTCGGACGGAATCATGGTCGCGCGCGGGGATCTCGGCGTGGAAATCCCCTTTGAAGAATTGCCCGACGTACAAAAACACATCATCGACGAATGCCGTATTCACGGAAAACGCGTGATTACCGCAACGGAAATGCTGGAATCCATGATTCACAACCCCCGCCCTACGCGAGCGGAAATTTCCGACGTTGCCAACGCCGTTTACGACGGTACTTCCGCAGTCATGCTCTCGGGAGAAACTGCCGCAGGCGATTTCCCCGTACAATCGGTTGCCGCTATGGCGAAGATTTTGGAACGTGCCGAAAATCATATCGAATACATTCAAGCCATCGACAATTTCGAAATCGAAAGCGTATCGGAAGCTTTGTCGCACTCCGCGTCTACACTCGCAAAAGACTTGAACGCGAAAGCGATCGTCGTTTGTACCCGTACGGGCGGTACGGCGCGAAAGGTTTCCCGTTTCCGCGCGAATATTCCCATTATCGGGATCACGACGGACGTCCACGCGTATCGGAAGCTTGCGCTTAGTTGGGGCGTTTTGCCTGCCATGGCGGAAGAATATACGTCCATCGATATTCTGTTCTATTTCGCCAAACAAATTGCGAAAAAGAGCGGACTTCTGAAAAAGGGCGACACCATCGTCATCACCGCGGGAACGCCGAACGGCAAGAGCGGAAACTCCAACCTGATCAACGTGGAAACCATTTAAAAGATGAAAACGAGCTGTGATAAAACAGCTCGTTTTTTTTATACTCTTTTGAGTTTTTTCGGCACGATCATACGCACCTTTTTGGGAACAACTTCGATATGTATTTTCCCGCTGATCCCCTTTTCACCGTCAAAATTCCAAACGACGTCGTCGCCTACTTCCACTTCGAACCGATCACCTTCCGCGGAAATCAAACTCTTGGTCGGTCTTTTCTTTCTCTTGTACCCGAACAGGAAAAGCTTCGCCACCGACAGCAACGCGCCGACTTTGCTGAAAAATTTCGGGTTCTCCTTTTGCGGAACGATCGCTACTTCGATCTTTCCGTCCTGCAAACTCGCCTTTTTGTTCAAGCCGAAACCCGCAACGTACCGACTGTTCATGAACGAGATCAAAACGCTGTGCGTATGGTTGCATACTTCGGCACTTGCGCATTCGCAACAAACGTCAAAAACTTGGAATTTTAAATTACGTTTCGCGCCTTCAAACCAATAAGCGATTTTCCCGATATGGTTTTTCGACGCTTGCGGCGTGGTATACGTCGCGCTAGTAAACGCGCCCGCCGCTACGACGTACATAACGTACCGATCTTCGTTGACTTTCATACAATCCAACGCTTCCATACGTCCCGTCGTAATAATTTTCAACGCTTTTTTGATGTTTTTCGGAATCCTTAACGTATGCGCGATGTCGTTGACCGTACCGCTCGGAATATATCCCAGCTCCGGCGGGTTTTCCAAAGCCCCGACCCCTTGCAGGACTTCGTTAAACGAGCCGTCCCCGCCCGAGAACACAATCGCGTCGTATTCCGCAGCGGCTTCCCGCGCTTTCACCGTCATATCCCCCGCGCATTTCGTCGCGTACGTATCCACTACGTCGTATTTCTCTTTGAGCCCCTTGACGATCACGTCCAGCTTCTTCGCCATCTTGCCGTTCCCGCTGACCGGATTGTAAATAAAAATACACTTCATTTGATTGTATCCAAAACGTCCTTCTTTTGAGTTTCTACCGTTATTATAACATATTTTTTCGGCGTTTTCAAGTTTTGTAAAGTGTATTTTACATTTTTTCTCACCGCCACGATCCAAAATTCCCGTTTTCAAGGCTTTTCACGTAGCGTTGCGATATATTTCGCGTATTCTTCTTCCGTAATTTTCGGTACTTTGTTCTTTTTCTTTTTCAACGGTTTTCCCATACGAATCCCCCTAAAAAGATTTGATAGGAGTATGCCCGTTCCGCTACGTTTTTATGCGAAAACTCCCCCGTCTTTCACGGGAGAGTTTTTCTTCTAAAATACGATGCAGAATACGTTGCTCTTTCCGTCGTTGACAATCCGCGTCATCGTACGCCGCATTTTCTTACGCAATTCAACGGGCATCGCGTTGGATTTTCCCGACAATTCGTCCCCAACGAGCGAACGCAAGGATTTGCCGAATATATTTGTTTCCCAAACCTTGTCGTTCCCTTCTTCGTACGTCTTTAACGTATCGTTGACAAAGTCTTCCCCTTGCTGCTTCGTGCCGATAATCGGGTTTACCGAACCCGTAACGTCCACTTTGACGATATGGTAGCTCGCCGCGTTTGCCTTAAACCGTACGCCGTATCCCGCGCCCTTTTTCACGAGCTCGGGTTTTTCCAACGCATAGTCGTCTTCCGTCGGATAAACGATCCCATACCCGTTCTTTTCCGCTTCCGCAAGCGCGTCTTTGACTTTGCCGTATTCCTTTTGTATGCCCGCGAGCGCTTGCACGTATTGCATCAGTTGTAAATTGTTCTCAATCGTAACGCCGCTTTCTTCGCTCAATACGTCGTAGAACAACTTTTCCTTGGCGTCGATAAAAAGCTCCACTCTGCCTTTGCCGAGCTCCATACGAATCTCGGTCGGATTGATAAACTCCGCGTCTTCGTCGAACAGTTTCTCAAACGCGAAACAGTCCCGCATTTTCACCATACTATCCGAAGCGTTTTTGAGCGCGGACAACAAGCCGCCCACCACACGGTTTTGTTCGGGAAACGATTGCAACCATTTCGGGAAGCGTACGTCCACGCGAGTGATCGGAAATTCGAACAGCGCCTTTTGCAATACTTCGAGAATCTCCGCTTCGCCCATCTTTTCCGCGTTGAGCGCGACTACGGGTACGCCGTATTTTTCTTCCAAGCTCTTTTTCAGCGCGTTTTGACGGTTGGGTTCTTTGCAGTTCAACACGACCACAAACGGTTTCTCCAATGCCTGCAACTCCTGCGCGGCGCGTTCTTCCGCCGCGACATAGCCGCTTCTCGGAATGTCGGTAATACTCCCGTCCGTCGTTACGAGTATGCCGATCGTCGCGTGTTCTTTGATGACCTTTTCCGTGCCGATTGCCGCCGCCTGTTCAAAGGGAATGGGCGAGTCCTGCCAAGGCGTTTTCACGAGCCGCGGCGCGCCGTCTTCTTCAAACCCGCTCGCTCCGTCCACGACAAACCCCACGCAATCCACGAGCCGCACGGACGCTTCCGCGCCTTTGGCTACGGCAATTTTCGCGGCTTTTGCGGGCACGAATTTCGGCTCGGTCGTCATGATCGTTTTGCCGGCTGCCGACTGCGGTAATTCGTCCGTCATCACCGCGCGGTCCTTTTCCGCCGCCAAAGGAATGACGAGCGTTTCCATAAAACGTTTGATGAATGTAGATTTCCCCGTCCGCACAGGACCGACTACGCCTATGTAAATATCTCCGCCTGTGCGGCTCGCTATGTCTTCGTATACGCTATAATTTTCCATCAACGACCTCCCATCGTGATTATGCGGAAAATTTTCTTGAATTTTTATAAATGCTTATAAAAAAATCTCCGCAGGCAAACCTTACACGGTTTACTATATGCGGAGATCGTTGGGTTTATGAATAGTTTTTCAGCTTCTCGGCTCGTCGCCCGCTTCGGGTAAAACGCTCTTGGAGCTCGCCGCTTCGATCGCGACGTAATCTTTATCGTCCGTGAAATCTCTCGGCTCGTCATACTCCCCGCCAAGCGCTTCGATCGCGTATTTGAGTTCTTGGAATTCCACAAACCCGATCGTTCGGTCTTCGATACGGTTGAGAAGATACGGGAGCGCGCGTTCATCGCCGTACGCGGCAAGATAGCTCGCCCGCATCGGGATATTTTC
>JAFVRU010000199.1 GCA_017504065.1 Clostridia bacterium | reverse complement strand
GTTTTGGAGCGTGAAAAACCCCTGCAAGACGGCGGACCACATCCCGAAACGACGGACGAAGTCATGTTGGTACGCGACCGCGTTTCCCGTATCATCTACCGACGGAAATTTTTCGATTATCCCATTTCCCTAAAACCGCGCACCTTTCTCAATATGGGCTTTTTTGCGACCGTGAAAGCGGGGTTTGGGTATCTGGGTAGTTGTTTACATATCGCGAAGAAACGAATTTGGAAAACTTCTACGTCAACCGCTTCGGAAAACCGCTGTATTCGATGTTTTTCGAAGACTACACGGAAAAGCTATGGGGCGTCCATCCCCGCGACATTTCAGCGGATTGGGGCGCGCAACGGGTCAAGGGGCTCTCCGTTTCCAAAGCGATTAAAAACGCGTTTGCCAAGCTCTTTAAAAAGAAAAACAGAGAAGTGGAAACAAGCCTGATCGAGCAGTTTGTCTATCCCAAAAAAGGACCGGGGCAGCTCTACGAAAAAATGGCATCGGAGATCGAACGTTTGGGCGGGAAGATTTTACTCCAACGTCGGGTTTGCGACGTTCAAATCGAAAACGGCAAAATTACGTCGGTTACCGCGGTGAATGCGCAGGGCGAAGAAGAAACCTATTCGGGCGAGTATTTCCTGTCGTCTATGCCCATCAAGGATTTGCTGCAAGCGATCGGGCAGGAACACGCTCCCAAAGAAGTTTATGACGTCGCGACGGCATTGCCGTACCGTGATTTTATGACCGTGGGCTTGCTGTTAAAGGGCTTGAAAGTCAAAAATAAGACGAAACTGAAAACGCTTGGGGATATCGTGCCCGATTGTTGGATTTACGTGCAGGATCGGGACGTGCGGCTCGGTCGAATTCAAATTTTCAACAACTGGTCGCCGTATATGCTAAAAGATCCCGAAGAACACGTTTGGGTGGGCTTGGAATATTTCTGCTCCGAAGGGGACGAAATGTGGACGAGCGACGATCGGGCGTTTATCGATAACGCGGTGGACGAGCTCGTCAAAATCGGCGTGATCGATAACAAGGACGACGTGTTGGATTCCACCTTGTTGCGGGTGAAAAAGGCGTATCCCGCGTATTTCGGTACGTACGCG
Source organism: Clostridia bacterium (assembly GCA_017504065.1). Taxonomy (GTDB): domain Bacteria; phylum Bacillota; class Clostridia; order Christensenellales; family Borkfalkiaceae; genus Scatosoma. Next base: position 1,118 of record JAFVRU010000199.1, on the reverse strand, counting down.
CGGTTTGATGAAGTCAAGACCTATCTCGACGGGATTGAAAATTTGTATTGTATCGGTCGGAATGGTCAACACCGCTATAACAATATGGATCATTCGATTTTGACGGCGATGGAAGCGGTCGCGCACATCTTGGGCGAGTCCGACGATAAAAACGCCGTGTGGAACGTGAATACGGAAAAGGAATACCACGAAACGAAAACGGAAAACTGATATGGAAACGGACAAAATTGTAGAAACGGGAATAACTCGGAAAGAAAAACTCTTTCGTTGTTTACAAGAAACGGCGGTATATTTCGCCGTGTTTTCCGTTACGTTGATTTTGTTTTTATGCTTAAAACCTTTGATTGCCGAGCAGGAAATCGGCGCGATCGCGCAGGCGGTAACGCTCGTCGGGATCGGCGTGTGTATTGCGTTCGGCTCGTACCTGTATATGACAAAACGGCAGACGGGGAAAACGGTGGTTCTGCTTTTGCTTGTCATCGGGTATTTACTCCGCTTGGGATATATCTTGTATACGCCCGCCGCCGTACGGCAACACGACACGTTTTCGGGTAATCACGACGGGCACGAAGCGTACGCTTGGACGTTGTTCGATACGGGCAAATTGCCGACGACGAACGAGTATCAGTTCTATCACCCGCCGCTGAATGCGTTGTTGCAATCGTGGTTTATGCATTTTCTTTCGGGGATAGCGGAGCTGTTTGGGATCGATTGCGACGCATACGCGTATGGGAAGCCCGAATATGTGAGCGAATGGCGGTATTTTCTATTCGGCGGCAATCAAGTTCTTTCTTTGCTCTATTCCTGTATTACTTGCGTGGTGATGCTCAAAATTTTACGCTTTTTCCCGTTTTCGGAAAAGACGCGCGTACTGCTTGCCGCGTTCGTAATTTTATTCCCGCGAAATATTCAAATGTCAGGGCAACTCAATAACGACCCGCTATCCTTTTTGTTCTCGATTTTGGCGCTGTATTTTGCGCTCAAATGGTGGAAAGTTGGCAAGCGTTTGACGGATATTCTGCTTTGCGGCGGTAGCGTTGGGCTGGGTATGATGACGAAATTCTCGTCCGCAACCGTTTGTTTGCCGATAGCAGGGATCTTTATTTATGAATTCGTCC
>JAFVRU010000198.1 GCA_017504065.1 Clostridia bacterium | reverse complement strand
CCCTGTTCAAAAGATTTACGTAAAATTCATTCCGGGCGATTGGTATAGGATCGAAACGGCGAAGCAGTTGACGGATAACGCGAATTTGAAAGGGAATTACGAAATTCTCGCCGATCTCGATTTCAGCGAAACAGATGCTGCGTGGCCGACGACTTTCGCGATCGGGAAATTCGAAGGGCAAATGTACAGCTCGGCTGGACAAAAGTACTCGATCAAAAATGTTACGGCAAAGTTTGCAAGCGATTCGTCCCTTTCGGGCGGTATGTTCGGAACGGTCGCGGCGACGGCTACGATTAAAGATCTTGTTTTTGAGAACGTAACCACGGATATTTCGTATGCGAACGGTAGATTGAGAGATTTTAAGTTCGGCGCGTTTGCGGGTACGATCGAAGAAAACGCAACGGTTGCTAACGTAACGTTTGGCGGCACGTTAAAAATCGGCACGATTAAGCTGGATAACGGATATACGATCAATCTTTTGGCTACGGGTAATATAGCGGGCATCACGGCGGGAGACTTGCATTTGCAAATCTACGGCACGAAACGGGTAAACGATTATAAGTATACCGTAAAAATGGATGAAACCGAAGCGGTAAAGGTAGACGAAAACGGAAACGTTACGTTGATGTTCGTAAGCGTATACGCATCAACGCAAGAAATATATAACATTCAATAAGGAAAAAACGGAGGTAGAATAAAATGAATAAGAAAAATGTAATTCGTTTTGCAAGCTTGGCGCTTGGTAGCGTCATGGGTTTGACGACGTTTGCATCCTTTGCAGGTTGTTCGAAAAAGGGCAAAAAGGATAGCATCGTTTTGATGACCGAAGAATTGAGCGGTTTGTTTAACCCCTTCTATGCAACGTCCGGTACGGATATGGACGTGGTAGGGATGACGCAAATCGGAATGTTGTCTACGGACGAAAACGGGAATTCCGTTGCAGGCGACGACGAAGCGACGGTTGTAAAAGCGTTTGATAAAGACCCTGATTACAACCAAGCAACGGACGAATCGGTGTATACGTTCGTATTGAAGAACGGTTTGAAGTTCTCCGATGGGAAGCCCCTGACGATGAACGACGTATTCTTTAATATGTACGAATATCTCGATCCCGTATATACGGGTTCTTCGACGATGTATTCCATCGATATTAAGGGCTTGGCAAATTATAGAACGCAAACCAACTATTCCGACGGTGGTACGGATACGGGCAACCAAATTGCTTCCAACGCAGCGGGTTACGCGCAAATGCGTTTGGATGAACTCGTTGTTTTGTATGAAGAAAAGGGCAAGGCGGAAGGCACGTCGTCTACTTATAAGTTGACGCAAGAACAAATGCTCGCGGCGATTGACGAATACGATGGGATTACCCCGGGGTATATGGATGCGGTTGCGACGTATGCGGAACAAGCAACGATGGAACTTGCGGATTATAAAGCAAAATTAAAAGCAGACTATCTCTTGACGCTCGACACCTTTAAAGATGAGTTGGAAGCAGACTTTAAAGCGGCGAAAGAATCTTACGATTTGACGACTGCGCCGTATAACGCTTGGGCGAAAGAATTGGAAAATGACATTTTCAAATTCTTCCTTTACGAAGGCTACATCAAACCCAAATATAAGGACAATATGGGTAAGGAAGATCGAACGGTGATCGAATCGTTTGGGGATACGAAGTGGGTCGATTCCTATACGACGCAAGAAGCGGCAATCGAACGCGTCTTTAAAGATAAGATCGAAACGGAATTGAACAAAGTGCTTACCTATTACGCTACGGCAGGTACGCTTTTGACCAAGTATACGGCGGACGCTACGACGATTTTGCTCCGCAACAACATGGGCAACGGCGCGACGTTGCTTTACCCGAATATTGAAGGGATTGTTTCGCTCGGTCATACGACGGACGTGCAAGAAGTAACGGTAGAAGGCGAAACGTATAAGGTTGCGCACGAACATAATCCCGATGGTACGCCGAAGAACGAAGGCGAATACGACGTATTGCAAATCACGATCAACGGGAAAGACCCGAAAGCGATCTACAACTTCAGCTTTACGGTAGCGCCCGCGCATTATTACGGTTCGGCTACGGGCGACGGCAGCGACGTCGTGATCGATATTAAGAACAATAAGTTCGGTATCGAATTCGGTAGCAGTGATTTCCAAAGCAAGGTTATTCAATCGCAAAAGCACGTTGAAGTGCCTTTAGGCGCAGGTCCTTTCCAAGCGACCAACAGCAGCAACGACGACAATCCTTCCGGTTCGGCATTCTGGAAGAATAATACCGTTTATTTCAAGGCGAACCATAACTTTATGTTCCCTGTAAAAGCGGAAAAATTGCGTTTCCAAGTCGTGAGCTCCGCGAACGCGATCGACCGTTTG
>JAFVRU010000197.1 GCA_017504065.1 Clostridia bacterium | reverse complement strand
CGACGAGATCATCGAAGGCAAAAACAGTACAAATCGGAACGTCTTGCTCAGCGGCATCTTCTTCGTGATATAGAACGAGAACATCAACGCCCCGCCAAAACCCGCCGCGATCGTTACCACAAAACAGATCAACGTATTCTTTAACGCTTGCGGTAAAACCTTTTCATGGCTGAATTTGTAAAAGATCCGTTCGAAATTCTCAAATCCGTACCACTCGTACGAGCCACGGTTCGTTTCTTTGTCGATTACGTATTCCTGAAACGCCAATATGATCGAGTTCAAGTTCACGTATATGTAGAAAATCGCAAACTGAATCAAAGGCAGCGTTACAAGACAAATATAAAAAATCATCTTGTTCCGTTTCCGTTGATTGATTGTAAATTTCTTTTCACCCGTCTTCAACATCTTTACTCCTTACTGCGATTTATACCAGCGCTCTCGCCTTATTAAATCCAAATTGGAAATTTCGAAAAGTTCAAACTTTAAGTGGCATGCAAGTATTATAACATACTTCCATCTCGATTTCTATAATAATTTAAAGAAATTTTATCAAAATCTTACGATATCTTACAATATGATTGACAATATATATATTATTGTGTTAAGATATATATATCAAATTCTAAATTTTGGTAAGGAGTGCTACAGATGTATCTTTGCACGATTGAATTCTGCGGACATTACGACACGCAATGCGACTATCCACGTATGGGATTTCAACGACAAATAAAAGTCTTTGAAATCGAATTGCTTGTAGACGGGGGCGGTTCGGTTACTTTGGACGGTCAAAAATACAAATTACATGAAAACACACTTTTACTTTGCAAACCTAATCAATACAAACAGAGCGTTTTTCCGTTTAAATGTTTATTTATTCACCTGTATTTCGAAGAAGAAAATGAGTTTTATCATTTGTTGAAAAACGCGCCCGATTACTATCAACTGATCGACGTCATGCAATACCGCGTGATTTTCGAAAATTTTATCAACCACTACTACGCCCATCAACAAAAAGATTCCTATTTCTTGCAAAGCAAGCTATTGGAGTTGTTTTATTGTCTAAAGCGGGACGCGGAAAGAAACTCGCGGTATATCGATATTTACAAAACCAATCACAACGAGCTAATTAATAAAGCACTACAGTTTATCAATTCGCATTATAAAGAGCCTTTGACTTTGCAAGTACTATCGGAATATGTCGGATATTCCCCAAACTATTTTCATCATGTTTTTACGCATATCATAGGTAAGACCCCGCAGGAATATTTGCTGGAAACGCGGATTAAAAACGCAAAACTGATGTTAATAGACAATCAATTATCCATTGCGGAAATTTCTTACGAATGCGGTTTTTCTTCTCAATCGTATTTCACTATGCAGTTCCGAAAACAAACCTATTCCACCCCCCATCAATATCGTAAAAATTACCAACAACGCTATCATAACGAAACGATCATATAATATCCATCTCTAAGAATTCACAATGAAAAAAGTGATAACCATTAGTAAACTAATGGTTATCACAATCTCTAAAAGAAACGAATATTTGCTAACCCGTAAACGGGGGAATTCATAAAACGCCAAACAACAAAAAAAGAGTCTGTAAATCAGGCTCTTTTTTGCATTTCAATCCATTAAACCGAAGCTTCTTCGTCCTTTTTGTCTACGGAGTTTTCCGTTTCCGTCATCACGTTTTTACCTTCTACGATTCCGTCGCGCTTAAACACTTTCCCAATCGTTTTAAAGAAAATTTTTACATCGCCGACAAACGTGATTTTTTTCGCGTACTCCCCGTCATACCACGCCTTTTTATCCACGTCGCGCGCCAACACGTCCCGACCGTTGATTTGCGCCAAACCGGTCAACCCGGGCTTGATACGGTTTGCGTTGTATTTCTCCCGCGCCGCCACCAAATCGGTTTCGGAAATTCCCGACGGGCGCGGACCGATAATCGACATATCCCCTTTCAGAATACAGAACATTTGGGGAAGTTCGTCCAAACTCGTTTTCCGTAAAAACGCCCCGACTTTGGTGATATATTCGTCGCTATCCAAATTCCGCGGCGCACAGTCCTTGGGCGCGGAAACCTTCATGCTCCGAAATTTATAGAACTTAAAAGGCTTACAGTCTTTCCCGACGCGCTCCGTCTTAAACAGCGCAGGACCTTTATCGTTGCACTTGATCACAATGGCGATCACCACCATCGGAAGCGCAAAAACAATAATCCCAAACAGGCTTAAGGAAATATCCAAAAACCTTTTGAAAAAATATCTATACATACTGACTACACTCCGAACGTATTTCCTCTTACGTATCCTATTATGTGTTATTATAGCACCGATTTTTCGGTTTGTCAATCATTTAAGTACTTTTTGTTTTGACATAGTCGCAAAGCGAGCAATTTGTACTTCTTAAAGCTCCAACCGTTTCAATAATTCCGCCGTTGTTTGCTTCTTTTCGGAGTTTTCGGAAAGCAATTTTAACTGCGCGCGGTGTTGCCGCCATCTCTTGCGTTTGAACGGAGCGCAAATCCAACGCCAAACGGTTAAAAACGGGTACAAAATCGGCCATTTCACCAACACGGGGTACTTTAGCTTCAACTGCCGATAAGGCAAAAAGATCATGCCGAGCACGTAACGCGCGCCACCCTTTTTTTGTTGCTGAATCATCACCCGACGCTCGGTATTCCCATACATGCCCGTCTCTAACAGGAATTTTTGCAGTTGTTCTTGTTCGTCGGAAAGTTCTTTCCCCGACAGCCAAGCATCCGCCAATTCCGACGCCGCAACCGCGAACGTACGCAGTCCGCCGCGCTCCAATAATTCAAGTCGCTTTTCCGTCGATCGGTCGGTTTGCCGATCGAGCAGCCAAAGATCGAGAAAGGGTCGAATCCCGCAACCGCCGCTACGGAAATGCTTCGCCATGTGCAAAACGTGGAAGAAGTAAAACATTTCGTCCGTCATAGAATAGCGGTATTCGCTCCCCTTGACAAGTTCCGATCGCTCCCATACTTCCGAAAGAATTTTTTCTTCCGCCTTTTCCGCCGCACCGATTTCAATCAAACGGAAATGCAATTCCAAATGCCCGTTGCTTATGGAATACAAAGACAAATCGTGCAACGTTTTCCCCGTAGCCTGCGTATAGCCGTATTTGTCCTTTAATAACTCCGCCGCCCGTTCCAAATCCGTTTCTCGAACGAGAACGTCGATATCGCAGCTCGTTCGAAACCACGGCTCTTTATAGTATTCGCGCAATACCATGCCTTTTAACGGCAAATACGGAATTTTCGCACTCTCGAACGCTTGACTAATTTGCTCGCAATCGTAGCGCATACGCTCGTAGCGGTAAATCGCCGTTCTACGCGCTTTGGTAAACATAGCCGCCGCAGGATCGGTTGTGGGATACAGCTCGTTTCGATCCAATGCTTCGGCGACGATATGCGCCAAATCGTACTTGTTCGTTACCTGAAACAGCCGTTCGTACGTTTGCTGGTTTAACGCCGCTTTCGTTTCTTCCGAAACCGCTGTTCCGTTGAGCGCAAACGAGATCAACTCGAATGCGTAGCGTAAAATTTTTTCCATTTCCCCTTTTTGACGTTTTTGACGTCTTTCCCCCTATCGTTTTCTCAACAAACCTTAAAGTTCCAACGCTTTGAAAAGCCAATCTACCCGTTTTTGGTTTTCCGTATCCGCCGTTACCGTCTTCAGCTCCTGCAGACTTTCTTTTTTCCTATTCCCACCAAGGAACGAAAACCAGCGCGCCACTTGACAGAACGGGTGCAAAATCGGCCATTTTTTCAATACGGGATACCGAGTAGCCAACTGTTTATGCGACAAAAAAACACGGGAAAGCAAATAACGGAATTTCCCTTTCTTTACCGCGTTTACCGCCAAACGGTTACGCGTTCCGCCGTATAATCCCGCGCGGAAAACGTACTCCGTCATGCGTTTTGTCAACTCGCTTTCTTCCGCGTCTGAAAACCAAACTTCCGAAAGCTCCGTCGCGGCTTTCGCAAATTCCGTTAAGCCGCCTTCGCGCAGGAGCGCGTCCCGTTTCGCCTGATCGAATTGAACGCGGTGATTGAGCAACCACAAATCCAAAAACGGGCGAATTCCACAACCGCCGATCCGAAAATGTTTCGCAGCATGCAAGACGTGATAGAAATAAAACATTTCGTCCGTCATTTCATACCCGTATTGTTGCCCGTCCTTTAAACGCACGTATTCCCATGCCTTGGAAAGCGTACTACGCTCCCGTTCCGTGCCTTCCTTTTTCTCCAAAAGACAATGATGGAGTTCCAAATGCACCCCGAATTCGGAAAACAAAGAAACGTCGTGATCCGTGAGAATTTGTTGCTCGTACCCGTAAGCCTTGCAAAGCGCTTCAGCCGCTCGGATCGAATCCTTTTCTTGCACCAAAACGTCGATATCGCAACTCGTCCGCATCCAAGTTTCCGGATACGCGTTTCGCAAAATCATGCCTTTTAACGGCAAATACGGAATTTTTTCCCTTTCAAAAACTTCGGTTATACGGTTGCTTTCGTAGAGCATTTGCTCCACCCGCATCACCGCGACGCGGCGTTCGTTTAAAATATCTTCCCGTTCTTCGCCGTCGGGTAACGCGCCCGCGCGATCCAAAGCTTCCGCGATCAAATGCGCCAAGTCGTACTCTTTCGCTTTTTTGAATATTTTTTGCAGTTTTTCAGGCGTAAGCGCGTTCTTCGTCTCGCTTGTAAGCGGTTTTTCACAAGCGACGGAAGCAATTAAATTGAACATTATGCGTAAATCTTGCATCTATCGAACTCCTGAAACTCCTTTTGCGGGAATTTCCACTTTCCGTTATAAAAATTTCTTTAATTCGAGTAGTTCCCGAATCTCGTACGTAGGACAAAACTCCGTCCCGTTTTCCACGCCGCGCGCGTTCAGCCAACAACTGTCGATACCCGAAGCGATCGCGCCCGCCACGTCCGACGAAAGGGAGTCCCCGACGATCAAGCATTCTTCCTTTTGCGCGCCCAAAACGCGCAATACTCGCTCGAAAAAGGCGGGCAACGGCTTGATCAAGCCCATTTCTTCGGAAATAAACGTATGCGAAAAATATTTTTGCAGGTGGGAAAGCCGCTTGTTCTGGATTGCGGAAAGCCCGTTTGTCGCAACGCTCAACGCATACCTGCCCCCTGTGTTTTCTGATAAATACCCGAGAACTTCTTCCGCGTCCGAAAGCAAAATCCCGTCCTTTTCCAAGCATTTTAAAAACCGTTTCCCCATTTCTTCCGCAGAATAGGGAAACTGTACGGAATACGCGAGCGTAATCCGCGCGAAGATCTCGCTTACGTGCGAACGGTATAGCGCGTGGTATTCCTTTTGTATCCGCTCCGTATGCACGTCGTACAATCCCGCGTCCGTCCAAGCTTCTTCCGAAAAACGTCGACTGTAAGCAAGCAGTTCGTCCGTAACTTCCACGCCCGTTTCCGCATACAAAGCCAAAAACGCCGCGCGTTCGTCCGCAAGATAGTTTACGAGCGTATGATCGGCGTCAAAGACGATATACCGATAGCGTTTCGGCGTGTGTTCCATTTCCTTTACCAATCCTGTTTTTTTAACGACTTATCCTTGACGTCGTCGTAATACGCAAAATATTTTTCTTTAAAACTCTCTTTCGTCAAGGGCAATTCTTCCCCGTCCGCTTGCAGTTTGTCCAGCAATTCTTTTAATTCTTCGGGCGAAAAATCGGCAATTTCCGTTTCGTCGCCGTATAATTGCATGAGTTTTAACAAATCCAATTCCGACATCGTTACATCTCCACTTTGATCCGTTCCCCGCGGCAAGGCACGGTGTAATACGTAAACCCGATTTCTTTCAACATTGCCGTAACTTCCGCAAAATGCGCGCAGACGTCGTCTACGTTATGCGCGTCCGAACCAAAACTCACCTGTCTTCCGCCCAACTCGAAATACCGTTCCAAAATCTCTCGGCTGGGCACGGTGATTTCTTTCTCGTCCTTGCTTTTGCTGTTAACTTCGAGAATTTTATCTCGGCGAATGATCTCCGTTAAGATCTCGTCGATTTGCTTTTGAAACTCCGACACCCGCAGTTCTCTGTCGGGATAGGGCGCGTAACGGCAAAGATATCCGAAATGCCCGACAACGTCATACGGATACTCCACGTCCAAACTCGCCCGAACGATCGCAAGGTATTGACTGTAAACGTCCTGCTTGGGTCTTTCAAATTTTTTCAACGCAAACGATGAACAAAAATAATAATCTTCTCCGTCAACGCAATGCACGCTGTTGATCACGTAGTCGGGACGGTACTTTTCATAAGTAGCCAAATACATGGGTAGCGATAATCCGTTATCGTCATAGCCAAATTCCGCGCCGACAAGTACGTTTAATACCCCCGCGTAATCGTCTTGCAAATGCCGCGCGTCGTGAAAATAAGCGGCTTCGTCGATTTTTCTCTCCTTGGCTTCCCCCGTCCGCACGTATACTTCATAATCGAAATGTTCTGAAACGCCGTAAAAAAGCAAGCCCTTTTTCCGCGCCGATTCCACCATCTCCGCAAGCGACGATTTCCCGTCGAACGAATGCGCAGAGTGGGTATGTATATCCGACCTGTTATTCATCGGCACTCTCCTTTTAAACTCAATACGTTTTCATTATAGCACATTTTCTTCGTCTTTTCAAGCGGTGGAGCTTGTTTGAAAAAAGTTTTTCCGCTTTCCGTTTGGTAAAACTCCCCTTTTTTTCCTTTTTCTCACTATTGACAAATATGTCTTGACTATTGTACAATAATCCCCGCGCTGTTTTGCGCAAAAAATTTGAAAAGAAGGTACTTATGAAACTATGGAATAAAGCCGCGGCTTTTTTGCTCGCATTGGCATTCTCGTCCCCCGTCGCGCTTTTAGCGGCATGTAATAACCAAGCAAACGTCGATTCGTCCGTTTTTACGTCGGAATCCGTATCGGACAGCGGAGCGCAAACTCCCCCCGAATCTTCGGATACGGAGCAAGAAACTCCCCCCGAAACGCAAACTCCGCAAGTCCCGCAAACTCCGCCCGTTCCAACGCCTGAACCCGACCCTGCCCCCGTCGTTCCCGCAAAAGCGGAGTACATACGTTGCACGGGCAGCAGCGTGAATTTCCGTTCGGGCGCGGGCACGGAGTATAGCGTGCTCGGCAGCGCGGAAAAGGGTACGACGTACACCGTTCTCGGAAAAACGGGAAATTGGTACAAGACCTACTACCGCAATAAAACCGCGTACATTTACGCTTCGTACGCGACCGTTTTCACTTTGGAAAAATCGGACGACGCGGACGTGGAAAAAGTGATTTCGGAAGGCTATAAACTTCTCGGCGTACCCTACGTATACGGCGCGGTGCGTTTGCACGACGGAAAAGGCAAACTTTTGAGCGGCTTCACCGCGCAAAAATTCGACTGTTCGTCCCTGATTCAATACGTATTTTATAAGGGAGCAAAAAAACTGCTCGACGTCAATACCCGCACGCAAGTCGTGCAGGGCAGCTTTGTCAAACGCGCGAACTTGCAACGGGGAGATTGTATCTATTTCACCAATGAATCCCGACAAAACAAAACGGGTGTTGAACGAGTCGGACACGTCGCGCTGTACTTGGGGAATAACTATATCCTACACACCGCGTCCGACTACGCGCGAATCGAAAAAATGACCGCCCAGCGTTGGGCGTTCTATATCGAAGCCAGAAGATTTTTATAAATCGTTCAATCGGCAAGTCAGTTTTGCTCAGGCACGGCGGCTGCGACGAGAAAACAGACTTCTTTCGCTCCCGCTGCAAACAAGCGTTCGGCGCACTCCCCACCCGTTGCGCCCGTAGTCAACACGTCGTCAACGAGCAAAATCGTTCTCCCCCGACACGCTTTGCGTTTATGTACGCGGTACGCACCCGAAACGTTCTCCTGCCGCTCCCGATACGTCATACGCTTTTGCGGCAACGTCTCTTTGGTCTTGACGAGCAGCTCCCCATCGGTTTCCGCCGCATACCCCAATTTCCGCAAGGTAAGGGTGATGCGCTCCGCAAATTCCACGGCTTGGTTGTACCCGCGTTCGCGTTCCTTTTCTTTGGTGAGCGGTACGGCGACCACCAGCAAAGTTTCCGCTCCGTTTTGGAAGTTTTCGATATTCGGATACAGCTCGATAAACCACTCCGTCATGCGTTCTGCGAAAAAGAGCGCAAGCCGTGGATTGCCGTTTTTGATCCGATTGATATACGAAGCCGTATCCCCGCGATACACGAACGGAGCAAAACCGCGTGTGAACGCGGGCGGTTTGCTTTTGCACGTCAAACAGACCCCGTCCGCCGACGTTTTCCGTCCGCACTGATCGCAACGGCGGTTATCGTTCCAAAACAGCGTACTTTCGCAGGTTTTACAAAGCCTGTGCTTGGGATATTCAAATACTTCCGCTCCGCAAACGTCGCAGGTAAACCCGTGTTCGTCGGCATACGCGCGGATTTTGCGCTGAATTTTTGCAAACAACTTTTTCATTCGGTTTCCTTATAAAAACAAACAGCACGCGTAGTTTACTTCATGCAAATACTGCGGGCTGTTTTTCATCGTTTCCTTTATTTTTGATAATATTCTTCAAACAAATCGTTGGGCGTACACTCCAATATATCGCAAATCGCCTGTAAGTTTTCAAACTTGATCGCGGACGTTTGATTGTTGATGATTTTATTAAAATTTTGATAACTCAACCCCAACTGAATATAGAGCCAAGACTTTGTTTTGCCCTTTTGTTCTAAAATTTCTTTGATCCGTAATTTCATCGTCTAATCCTGCTTTTTCGTTAGATTTCCGCTTTTTCACTCGCTTTTTGGCTCGCTTGTTCCTGTGCTTCCGCGTCCTTTTTACGCTGATAACGCACAAGCAGGTATGCGCCGACTACGCCGATTGCAAACAATGCGATACCCAAAACGACGTCCAATACCGCGACTCCGTTCTTCGCCCAATCGGTGTAGACTTCCATAATATCGCCGTTGCAAAACATCGACACGATCGAGCCCAACGACAGCCCGACGATCATCGAATACGCCGTGTGCCGCGCTTTGCCGAATACGTACGTGAGCAATTTCGAGAACGTGAGCAGCCCTACGATCAAGCCGACTCCGAACGCTGCATAAACGACGAATACGGCGGGATTCGCTTTCCAATACGTCATGCTAATACTGCTCACCAAACTGTTAAACCAGCCGATCGCCATCATGAACGCGCTTGCGGAAAGCCCGGGTACGATCTGCGTAACGCCGACGACAAACCCGACGACTACACCCAAAACCGCATGCCACCAACGCACGTTCGCAAACACGTCTTTCGCCACGCCGTCCACCGAGTTTTCCGTAGCTAGCAACGCCGATACGCAACCGATCGCTACGGGAATGAGCAGCCCAAGCGCAAACAAGACAATCCGCTTACCCGTCCGTTCCGCGCCTTTTAACTCGTCTTTCACCGCGGGGAATGCGCCGCTCATCAAGCCTGCAAATAGGCAAACGATGGCAAACGGCAAAAGCTCCAACAGTTTTTTCACCGTGATAAAGCCGAGCAAAAGCCCCAATCCCATACCGAGTAAAATAGGCAACAGGAACAAAAAGCATTGTTTGAATTTTTTGAATAAATTCCCCAAGGCGTATAAAAATTGATCGTACAATTTGAAAATAATGGCTACGGTCGAGCCGCTAATCCCCGGCACGATCACCGCGAGTCCGACGAAAAAGCCGAGCAGCCCGCTCTTACACCAAGTCTTTTTGTTGTATTTGATCAGCGCGATCTCCATACTTTCTTGCGCCATAGTTTATACTCCTTTTTCTTTCTTTTTCTTGCGCGCGATCGCGCAGCCCAGCCAAACGGTCAAGCCCGCAAACAGCAGCCCCGCAAAACCGCCTGCCGTATCGATTAGAAGATCTTTGAGCTCCGCGCCCCGTCCCGCCGTATGCATTTGCAAAAACTCGTCGACGACGGGTACAAGCAAAATCAACAGCGCCGTGAATGCGAAATAGCCCTTTTTGCGGGAATACGATAGGCAAGTCCAGCCCAATAACGCGCCGAGCAACGCAAACTCCGCAAAATGCGCTAGCATACGAATAACGGAATGCAGTTTTCGATACTCCGCCCCCGTAGCGTTCGCCACAAAGGAGTCGGGCGCGAAAAAACGAAAGATTTTTTGCACCCAAGACGTAATCCGCGCGCTTTGCCCCGACGATTGCGAGCCCGTTTGCAAGGAGTTAGAAAAAATCCAACACAACATCGCTATACTCGCCGCCGTCAGAAAAACGTTTCGTAGAATTCGACCGAATTTTCCGCTTTTTTGTTCGCTCATAATTCTATTATACGCCAAAAATGCATTCGGGTCAATGTTTTCTTTGAATTTTTTCATAAATAATCGAGATTTTTTCTTCCGTATTTGTGAAAAAACCGCCAAATCCGTCAATTTTTGACTTTTCCGTTCCTATATACTATGGATAATGAATATTTTCAGGTGGAAATTATGAATTATGTAAAAAAAATGTGTATTTTACGGCAGATCAAGCAAGGATTTTCAGGCGACGGAAAAGCGTTGTCGGGGCTCATTAAAATCGAACAGTATGGTAAAAATATTGCGGTAGAAGTTTCCATCATCAATTTCGCGCCACTCGTTTCAGGCGATTATTACTGCTTACTCTCGGACGGGAAAGGCAAGACGGAAATGCTTTGCTTGCGCGGAAAAAGCCTGTTTAATATCCTGTCCGATCTCGACGTTTCAGGGGGATTTTGCGGGATTATTTGCTACGTGAAAAACGAAGTCGTGCCCATCGCATACGGCATCAACGGGAACGGGTCGTACGATTGGAAATCTATACTCAACGCAACCCTGCCCCCTGTATTTCCGCGCGCGAAGTCGGATACGGCAAAGACGGAAATTGCGGAAAGCGCAGAATCCGACGAAGGATTTTCGGAAACGGAAAAAGAAAAAACTTACGACGACGAATCGGTCGCTACGGAAAATTATTACGAGGTGAAAGATGAACGCGAGTTGCTTTCGGAAACTGCAAAAAATGCATCTACTCAAAGCGCAACTGAAAAGCCAAGCGCGCAGGAAGGGACAAACGCTACGGAGAATGGAGATGCTGAAAACGTACTCCATCCGTTTAAAACGCAATCGGACGGATACTATTTGTCCGTGAAAGCGGAAATCGACGAACTTTTTTCCAATTACCCGAAAGACGAAACGCTTAAAGGCGCGTTTTCCTGCGGGGAATGGGTGCGGGTAAAGGGTACGGCGGAAAAGCCCGAATATCTCGTTGGCGTACTCTATGAAAACGGCAAAGCGCAATACGTATGCTACGCGCTCGCAGCGGAAAACGGCTCTAATCCGCCCGAAGAAATCAAAAATGTGTGTACGTTTGTGCCCGTTTCCGTTTTCGACGATACGAAAGGATTTTTCGTGATTTTTCAAAGCGCGGCAACGGGAGAATGCATTCAGCCCGAACGTATTTAATCAAAAAAATACTTGACAAACAAAGGGGAAAAGCGTATACTGTATGTATTCTATTTTACGGGGTTATTTATAAAATTTATGCTGACCGTACGCGCTTTTTCTTACTCAAAACAACTGACCCTTACCGCGGCATTTGCAACGCTTTGCTGCATTGGAACGTTGGTGATTACCATTCCCCTGCCCACCGGATATTTTAACGTAGGCGACGTGTTTGTTTTGCTCGCAGGCTGGTTTTTAGGGCCTTTGTATGGGAGCATTGCCGCTGCGCTCGGCAGCGCGCTGGCAGACGTTATCAGCGGATTTGCTATCTACGCCCCCGCGACGTGTTTCATCAAAGGCGGGGTTGCGTTACTTGCATGGTTTTTATACCGTGTTGGTAAACGAGTACTCCCCGCCAATGGTTGGGATTTTATTCCGCGCGCCTTTGCCGCGATTTTTGCCGAGAGTTTCATGGTCGGCGGGTACTTTTTATGGGAGCTTATGTTATACGGTTTTGGCGGAGCTACCGTCGCCGTAATCGGAAACGTACTTCAAGGCGTTTGCTGCGGCGTATGCGCGATTGCGGTCGTTACAGCCCTGTATCCCGTAAAATTTGTTCAAAGCGTTTTTCCCTTGTTAAAAACAAACCGTTCGAAAGAGAAGAAACCTGCGAAACCCAAGCTTTGATCTAGCTATTTTTTTATAAAAGTTCTTTCTTTTTTTGCGCGCGGAGAAATTTTTGATTTTTTTTCAAAAGGTGGGATAAAATGAGTTGACAAACCCTACATATTAAGCTATAATAAGGTACGTTAATGCGGTCGTGGCGGAACTGGCAGACGCGCAAGACTAAGGATCTTGTGGGTAACTCCATGCAGGTTCAATTCCTGTCGACCGCACCAAAATCGGGTAATTATGCAAAATAAACGCATAAATGCCCGAT
>JAFVRU010000196.1 GCA_017504065.1 Clostridia bacterium | reverse complement strand
CGTAGTCAAAACGTTGACGGGGAACGGCGCAAACGCAGGCGCGGTGGTCGATAAACTCAATTATGAAGAAATCGTGGGCTCGGTAGCGGGCGACGATACGCTTTTGATTGTGTGCGAAGACAATGCGGCAGCGGAAACCGTTGTTATGAAGATCAACGAATTTATGAAATAAACCGTAAAATACGGGCGAAAAGTATGTTATCTAAATTAACTGTAAAAAACGTAGCGTTAATCGATTATGCGGAGATCTCGTTCAGCGATGGGTTGAACGTACTTTCCGGGGAAACGGGTGCGGGAAAATCGGTCATTCTCGAATCCGTCAATTTCGTTTTGGGCGCAAAAGCCGATCGGTCGATGATCCGTTACGGCGCTTCGGAATGTATGGTCAAAGCGGAGTTTTCCGTACCCGAAACGTCCAAAGCGTTACAGGAGTTGCGGGAATTAGATATCGAATCGGACGGGGAAATACTACTTTCGAGAAAATTTACCGAAGACGGGAAAAGTTCGATTAAAATTAACGGGAATACGGTAACGGCGGCGATGTTACGTCGAGTTACCGACGCTTTGGTGGACGTTCACGGTCAAAGCGAACACTTCTTTTTATTAAAAGAAAGCAATCAATTAAAAGTGCTTGACGACGTTGTCGGGGATGAATTATCCAATAAAAAACAAGCGTTATCCGTGTTATTAAAAGAAAAACGGCGTATTGAAGACCAAATTGAAACGCTTGGCGGGGACGAGCAGGAGCGCAGTAGGCGCTTGGACGTTTTACAATTCCAAATCCAAGAAATCGAAGAAGCGGATTTGAAAGACGGCGAAGAAGACGAACTGCTGTCTAAACGCAATAAAATGCAGAATTTGGAAAAGATTATTACCGCTGTACAAAGCGCAACGAACGTATTGTCAGGCGAAAGCGGAGTGTTAGACGGTTTACGCGCTGCAAGCCGGGCTTTGAGCGGTATTTCGCGCATTGACGAAACCTATGCGGCGGTGTTTGATAAGTTGGAATCTTTGGCAATGGATGCGGACGACTTGGCGAATACGTTATCCGACGCAGCGGACGAGTTGTATTTTGACGAAAATGAAGCGGAAGAAACGGAAGCACGTTTAGATGTTATTCGCGCCTTAAAACGGAAATATGGGGCTTCCAAATCGGAAATTGACGCATATTTTGAAAAAATTAGCCAAGAATATGCATTGTTATCCGATTGCGAAGGGCAGTACGCAATTTTAACGGATGAGAAACGCAAACTCGAAAAGAAAATTTTTGGGATTTGCCAAGAAATGACTGAGCTCCGCAAACGCCACGGCGCGGCGTTTTGTCAACGCGTTACAGAAGAACTGAAAACGTTGAATATTCCGCATGCGCAATTTACGATTGATTTTACGGAATATAAGGAAACGGATGTAGAAAAAGCTACCGTAAACGGTTTAGACTCTGTATGTTTCCTGTTCTCCGCGAATGCGGGCGAACCGATGAAATCGCTCGGAAAAATCATTAGCGGCGGTGAAATGAGCCGATTCATGTTGGCAATCAAAACGCAACTGACCGCAATGAACGAGATTTGTACGTATATATTCGATGAAATTGACGCGGGGATCAGCGG
>JAFVRU010000195.1 GCA_017504065.1 Clostridia bacterium | reverse complement strand
GCCCCATTACAAGTTATTCTATTGACAAATTACGTTGTATACATATTTTAGGCGCAAGGAAAAGGGACTGACAGACGTCAGTCCCCTTCGTTTAGTCTTGATTACAAGTAAAACTTCCTGTATCATCCGTTGCATTGGGTTTTCCACCAACCGAAGTATTGTCTTGACGTCGGTTTCGAAGTTCAGGAATCGGGTTCGGTGCAACCTGATACCGATAATCCGCGCCCCTACGTCGAATAAACGTATCAATAACGCAATGCGAAGGCACGATATCCGTCGTAGGATTGATTGTATTTTGAAGCGCAAAGAAATCCGCAGATTCAGGCAAATCGTTCACGCGCACGTATTTTTCGCGTTTGGACGTATACTGAACGGTATTTTCCAAAATCTTCCGAACGTAATCCACGTTCTCGTGTAACGAGATCGGCGCGGGGAACTCCCCGTCTTTGATCACTTCTTGCCACTCTTTCCCTTCGTATTTCTTCAAAAGCTCCGCAGCTTTATGCAAATGCGCGATCTCCATAGACAAATTTTCTTCCCAAAGGTTCTTGATATACGCGTCCGTTTCCGTCATATAGCACGACCAATACAAATAACATTCGCAATATTCATGCCACAAAAGCATCTCGAGCCACGTCGCATTGGAATCCATTAAGGACTCGTACTGCGTAACGTGTTCTTCTTCCACGAGCGCAATTTCTTGATACAATTTCCGACCGATATCCGAACAAGCGAAATTGGTTACGTTCATATAGTAGTTCATCGTTTGCTGTTCTGCCGCCGTAATGATCATGGTATTTAACACCGTTTGCACGTCGGAATCCTTAGCGTTGATCGCTTTTTTGACGTTATCTTTCGGGAAACGATGATGCGCGATCGTAGGTCTACCTGGCATAATTTCCGTATACCGCCCCACTAGCCATTCCGCCGCAAGCCCTTGCTCCATTTCCAGCAAATTTGCATAGCGGTACAAATGATCGAAATCTTCCAATAAGGCGAAATCCAAAGCTGTCTTTACGTTACAATCCAACTCCCGCTTGGCAAGCTCCGCCGTAAGATCTACTGCTAATTGCTCATAAGAGATTGTATGTTCAAGAATGCTCTCGTTCGCGGGTTTCAAAAGAGAAATCTTGAGTTGTTGCTGTTTTTCCACGTAGCGCGAAAAAGCGATATCCCGCCGCAAATCGTTATCGTCCGTATGTCTTGCCAACTGGTGCGAAAACCAATTCGCTTCAAACTCCGTACCGTTCATCAAAATAATCCGCGTTTTCGTATAGGGATCGATCTCGCGCTTATTATAACTTCTTGGGTATAGCTGTTGCCAATTTTGTATGCTTTTTTCAATTTTTCTCGGCTTTTCGTTAAACGGATTCATATACAATCTCCTTCATTTTATTCTTTATATAATATGCTAAAAAAACCGAGTTTGTATACCTGAAAATCAAAAGAACTCAATAACCGAGTTCCCGTCGCGCGTTTTACAAAAACAAAAGTAAAGTTTCCGAATTTTTTCTTAAAATCCCCGTAAAAAATCGTTGACAAACAAAAATAAATGATATATAATAATAACGTTCTTTGGGGATATGGCTCAGTTGGTAGAGCGCCTCGTTCGCAACGAGGAGGCCAGCGGTTCGAATCCGCTTATCTCCACCACGCAGGAGACGGCAGTATGCCGTCTCTTTTTGCGTAGTGGAGATAGTAACGCTCGAACGCTGCATTAACAGCGGTTCGCGCGAGGAGCCAAGCAACGTTTTAATCTTTCTTCCGTCAATTTATTCTTGGCAACGACGCTCCCACGCAACGCGTGGGTATATAGCTTATCTCCACCACAAAAGGACGTACCAAACGGTATGTCCTTTTGTGTGTAGTTGAGGTGATTGATGAAGCACCGTATTCTTGGTGGTTCGTGCGAGGAAGCGAGAATTGCTAAATTTGTGCCATTCACAAAGTTTGTCGCCGACGACACTTTGGCGTAGCCAATCTTCCACCTCTGCCCCATGTATAAAACATAGCCTTAGCCTATAATACAAGCGCACGTCATAATGCCATTTTAAATAATTTTGTAAATTTGCTTGATTAGTTTTTTGATTTATGATATATTTGTATAACAAAATAATTTTTGGAGTGTGCTTTTTGAAAATCACCTTAAAATTGGATAGTGTATTGTAAACGAGAGGT
>JAFVRU010000194.1 GCA_017504065.1 Clostridia bacterium | reverse complement strand
TTACCAAACAGCATTGTTTGACGCATTGTATTCGCTCCCGTCAGATGGCGGAAACGGACGAGCTGACAAGAATGCTCGGCGCGCTGAATACGGTGTTGGTATATTACAAATACACGGACGATATCGCGGACGGGGATCGCGGTCGCGGCAAACGGCTTTGGTTCAAAAAAGGGTTCAAGCGCGCGAAGAAAAAATATCCCGAAATCGAGCGGATCGTACGGGAAAATCTTGCGCGGCAGGAACAAACGGAAAAGTCCAAGACGGATAGCTTAGATCGGGCGGCGGACGCAACGGCGAATATGCTTGCGGAGTTTTCCGATTACGCATTGGGAGAAAA
Organism: Clostridia bacterium; assembly: GCA_017504065.1. Lineage (GTDB taxonomy): Bacteria > Bacillota > Clostridia > Christensenellales > Borkfalkiaceae > Scatosoma. Next base: position 5,485 of record JAFVRU010000194.1, on the reverse strand, counting down.
GGCAACGCCAAACACACGTAATTTGTTTTACGCGGTCGGGAAATGGATCTATTTGATCGACGCTTTGGACGACTACGACAAAGACCAAAAAAAGGGCGCGTATAATCCGTTTGTTTTGGCGTACGGCGCGACTTGCAGGCAGGAGCTTATGGACGGCAAGTTCGGCGAAGAAGTACGGTACGTGTTCCATGCGTTGTTTTACGATATTCGGGAAAATCTCGCGCAGATTGAATTCCGCTTCAATCGGGATCTTTCGGACAATATTTTGTTGCGGGGCTTGCCGATGATGACGAAGCGGGTCATGGAAGGCTGCGGCTGTAAAGGAAAGCCGAAAAAGGATAGAAAAGCAGAAAACACGGATAATAAATAAGGAAAATAATTCGGCAAACGCCGAAGGGAGAGAACATGAAAGAATATTACAAACTGCTGGATTTGACGGAAGCGGCGACGGATGAAGAAATCCGCGCTCGGTATGAAACGTTGCGCGCGAAGTACAACGAAGACAGATGGTTGGACGGGGAAGCCGGGAACGAAGCGGCGAGAATGTTGACCAAACTCGAAACGGCGTATAAAGAAATCATGGCGGCGAGAAAGGAACAGGATAAAAACACCGAAGGCGAAAACGCGTTCGAAGAAATTTCCGCGCTCTTAAAGCAAGACAAGCTCACCGAAGCGCAAGCGCGCTTGGACGAGTGCAACGAACGTACGGCGGAATGGCACTATTTACAGGCGGTCGTATTCTATAAAAAGAATTGGACGAACGAAAGCAAAAAGCAGCTTGAAATCGCGATTGAAATGGATCCCGATAACCAAAAATACCGCGTCGCATACGGGAAGATGAACGCTAAGAACGAGTACGAACAACAGTCGGCGTATCAACAATCCCAAAACCCGTACGCAAACGGTGGACCGATCCACGACGATCAAATGGGCGGCAATGCTTGCTCGAACTGTATTTCTTGCTGCTATACCTATCTTTGCGTAGATTGTTTGTTCAGCCTTTGCTGCGGTTGCAGATAAGATAGCGGATAGGTAACGGAATGAAAAAGATCTCGGCGTACGAAATCGCGTTATCGGCGCTTGCTTGCGCGATCGCGACCATATTGTTGACGGTGGGCGTGTATTCGGAGCTTTTACTCTTTACGGGGTATTTGCTTTCCTGTATCGCGTTGATGCTGCCGCTCGCCAAAAAGAGCTATTGGGGGTATGCGCTCGCCTATATCGCGACGTGTATCTTGTCTTTGATCTTCAACGTAGCGAGATTCTTCGACTTGTTGCCGTTTATTATGTTTTTCGGCTTGCACCCGCTCGTGAACGAGTTGCAGCTGAAAATTCGGATTAACCGTTGGGTAGCTTGCGGAATCAAAGCTTTGTGGTTCGACGGTACGATGTATCTGATTTGGCGGTTTATATTCAAAATGACGACGACCGTTCCGTTCGTCGATCGGTATATACTCCCCATTCTTTTGATCGGCGGAACGTTGTTCTTCGTCATGTACGATTATTTGATGTACAAGTGGCGATTTACCGTCAACACCATGGTACAAAGGCTCACGAAATAACGTCCTTTGAGTAAGTACAAGGGGGAAGCCTTATGATAGAAAAGAATAGTATTATATGCGCGGTTGCGAGCGGTATCGGCTCGAACGGAGAAGGCATTATCAGGCACGAAGGGGTTACTTTTTTCGTGCCTGCTTGTTTACCAGGCGAAAAAGTTCGGTTTAAGGTATTAAAAATTAGGGGAAGTATCGGCTACGGGAAAGTGGAAGAAATTCTGACGCCCGCCGAAGAACGCGCGCGGGCAAAATGTCCCGTGTTTTTACGTTGCGGCGGCTGCTGCTTGCAGCATTTGGAATATAGCGCGCAACTCCAACACAAAACGAACGTTGTCAAAGACGCTTTGCGCAAGATCGCAGGGCTGAAAATAGACGTGCCCTTGACCGTGAAAAGCGATTTGCCGTACGGGTATAGAAACAAGCTGCAAATTCCCGTCGGCGTTGACAAAACGGGGGCGACGGTCGTTGGATTTTATGCGGAGCATAGTCATCGTATCGTACCCGTTTCTGCATGCGCGATTCACCCCGATTGGGCGGAAAAGCTGATTGCGATTACGCAGCGGTATATGGCGGAATGCGCGATAAAAGGGTACGACGAAGAAACCAAAACGGGCTGCGTGCGGCATATCGTTGCTCGGGAGATTGGCGGGAAGTTCCTTGTAACGCTCGTGGTTGCGAAAGCGGAGCTGACGGGCTTGGAGTATTTCATCGAGCTTTTACAAAAGTCGCTTGGAACGGTCACGCTATATTTGAACGTCAATGCGGAAGACACGAACGTGATTTTCGGGAAAGAGTTTCGGCTCGTTTACGGGGACGGATTTTTCGAAGCGGAAGAGCAAGGGATTAAGTACGAAGCGGGACCCGTAACGTTTTTGCAAGTGAACGAAAACGTGCGGACGAAATTGTATAAAGACGCTTTAAAAACGGTTTGTGAAAAGGGCGACGAAGTTGTGATCGACGCGTACTCAGGCGGCGGATTGCTGACGGCGATGCTTGCGAAAAAGGCGAAAAGGGTTTACGGGATCGAGTTGGAAGCGGAAGCTTCGAAATGTGCGGACTCGTTGAAAGCGAAAAACGAACTCACGAATATGACGAATATTTGCGGAGCGGTGGAAGAAAAATTGTCGGCGGTTTTGGAAGCGGAAGCGGGCGAAAATTTGCGCTTGATTTTAGATCCGCCTAGGGCAGGTATTGCGCGAAGCGTATTAAAAGCCCTTTTAGAAAGCGGAATAGAGAAGTTGACGTTGATCAGTTGCAACCCTGCGACGCTCGCTCGGGATTTGGGTGTTTTGACGGGTAGATTGATTGAAAAAGACGGGGAGCTTACCAAAAATCCCGCATACGCAAGCGTATCGGGCGACGAAACGCTTGCGGGGTATTACGAAATCACGCGGATTCAACCGTACGACATGTTCCCCCAAACCAAACACGTGGAGACGTTAGTCGTCCTTTCCCGTAAAAGCTAAATAAAACATCATTTCAACAAACAAAAGAAGGTAAAAAATGCATTATACAAAGATCGATATTGCGACTTGGGATCGCAAAGAATTGTTTGAGCTGTACACAGGCAAACTGAAAATACGCATGGAATTGACGGCAGATATCGACGTTACGAACCTGTTGCAATACGCAAAGAAAAAGGGCTTACGCTTTTATCCGACGATGATTTGGGCGGTTTCCAAAATCATCAATTCCCGCGAAGAATTCCGCTACGGCTACAACGAAGCGGGGGAACTGATTTTGTGGGATCAGGTTTCGCCGTCGTATACCGATTTTAACTCCGAAACGGAGAATTTCGTAAAATTCATCACCGAGTATACGGACGATTTGACGGAATTCCACGCGCGCGTAGTCGCGGATTGCGCTAAGCACAAAAACGAGCGTGGATTTTTGCCGCAACCGCCCAACAACTTCGATATTTCCTGCTTACCTTGGGTACGGTATCAAAATTTGTCGCTCCAAATCGAAAGCGAAGAAAAGAGCTTATTTCCGATCGTCATTTGGGGTAAATACCAAGAAGAAAACGGCAGAGTCATGATGCCCGTAACGACGATCGTGCACCACGCCGTATCCGACGGATTCCATTTATCCAGATTCTTCAAGGATTTGCAGGACTTGATCGATCGGTTTGAAGAAGTAGCGGAAGAAAAGAAGGTATGAGAAAATTATTCCAAAAAGAAAAACCGCGCGCTGAAAAACCCGACGCGCCCGTATATACCGCGGCGTATAAAGCCAATCATAGCGACGAGCTGCTCGAATTTTTGCTGCGGAAATGCAATACTTCGCGCAACAACGTGAAGTCTTTGCTCGTTCGCAGACAAGTACTCGTGAACGGAAAAGTTGTTACGCAGTACAATTTTATGCTCGCGAAAGACGATGAAGTCAAGATTTCCAAACGCCCGATTCAAGACGGCGGAGCGCGCTCGACGCCAGCTCCCAAAAAGGCGGGGGAATCGACTGCTCCCAAGGCTCGGGATATGAAAATCCTGTACGAAGACGGGGAGTTTTTGGCGGTGGATAAGCCCGCGGGCTTGCTGTCGGTGGAGAGCGATACCGAACGGATTTCGGCGTACGGGTATGCGTTTGAGTATTTGACGAGCCGCGATAAAACCGCCCGTCCGTACGTACTACACCGTATCGACAAGGAAACGTCGGGGGTTTTGCTGTTTGCGAAAGACATTAAAATCCATTCGCAGTTGAAAATGCGTTGGAGCGAGCTCGTGCAAACGCGGGAATATTACGCCGTAGCGGAAGGGGTATTCGAAAAACAGTCGGATACGCTCGTGTGCTATTTAAAAGAAAACCAAAATAATTTGATGTATTGCACGCAAGATCCGACGGGGCAACGCGCGGTAACGCATTACGAAGTGTTGCAAACGAACGGGAAATATTCGCTATTGCGGGTTCGTATCGATACGGGCAGAAAGAACCAGATCCGCGCGCAGCTGCACTCGATCGGACACCCGATCGTTGGCGACGATAAGTACGGGCATACCAAAAGCCCCTTAAAGCGGCTCGGGCTGCATGCGTCGAAGCTAGAATTTCAACATCCCGTTTCGGGCGCGCTTTTATCCTTCAACGCAACCCTGCCCCCCGTATTTCGAAGTTTATTTACAAGGAAAGGCAAGGCATGAAAAAGATAGCGAGTTTTACCATCAACCATGATACGCTCACCAAAGGCATGTACGTTTCCCGTATCGACGGGGACGTGGTAACTTACGATATCCGCATGAAGCTCCCCAACGGCGGGGAGTATTTATCCACCGCCGCGGCGCACACGTTCGAGCATTTGTTCGCGACGTTCGCGAGAAACAGCGAGCACGGCGGCAAGATACTCTACGTCGGGCCGATGGGGTGCAGAACGGGGTTCTATTTGCTCACGCGGGATACGCTGACAGCCGAGCAAGCCATTGCGTTGACAAGGGAAAGCATGCGGTTTATCCGCGATTACGATGGCGAAATTCCCGGGAATAAAAAGGAAGAATGCGGGAACTATCTCGACCACGATTTGGCGGGAGCGAAAGCGCTCGGAGCGGAAATGTACGCCGTTTTGGAGAATTGGACGACGAAAGATTTACAGTATAAGGAGTAAAAAAAGATGGACGCAATGCAAAATTTATTGACGCGAAAAAGCGTAAAAAAATACAAGCCCGATCCCGTACCTAAGGACTTGATCGAGCAAGTGATCGCGGCGGGGTTGCAAGCTCCGTCGGGCTTGAATAAGCAAGCTCCCGTAATCGTTGCGGTAACGAACAAGAAAATTCGCGACGCGCTGTCCGCGACGAACGCGGGCAAAGACCCGTTTTTCCGCGCCGATCCCTTTTACGGCGCGCCCGTCGTGCTGGTCGTGCTTGCGGATAAAAGCGTACCGACCTATCTTTACGACGGTTCGCTCGTGATGGAAAATTTATTGTTGGCGGCGCACGCTG
>JAFVRU010000193.1 GCA_017504065.1 Clostridia bacterium | reverse complement strand
TTTTCTTGCCGAAATCGGCGTGGACGCTGCAATCGTTAGCGACTCGGGAGTCATCAGCGTAGCGAAAAAAGCCGCGCCGACGCTCACGCTCCATTTATCTACGCAAGCGAATACGACAAACAAGTACGCCGTGGAGTTTTGGAAAGATCAAGGCGTATCGCGGGTGATACTCGCTCGGGAATTGTCCTTGAAAGAAATTTCGGAAATCCACGAGTTCGCGCCCGAGATCGAGTTGGAAGCGTTCGTGCACGGCGCAATGTGTATTTCGTACAGCGGCAGATGCCTGTTGTCCGATTATTTGGACGGGCGTTCGTCCAATCGCGGCGCTTGCGCGCAACCCTGCCGTTGGCGTTACGAAACGCGGGCTTTGAATGCGACGAACGGCAAATCAGAATGGTTGCCGCTCGAACAGGACGAGCGCGGTACGTACGTTTTCAATAGCAAAGACTTGAATATGTTGGCGCATTTGCAGGCTTTGGAAAACGCAGGCGTATCGTCGTTCAAGATCGAAGGTAGAATGAAAAGCGGCTATTATTTGGCGACGGTGATCAATGCTTACCGTAGCGTGATGAACGGCGGTTTGCTCGCGCAAGCGGAACAAGAGCTTGCTTCGGTCGCGCATCGGGCGTACACGACGGCGTATATGCTCGGACAAAACCCCGAAACGGTGAATTATGCGGACAGTCAATCCCGTGGCGATTGCGTGTATATAGCGGACGTCAAGGGCTGTGAAAACGGCTACGTTGTGGCGGAAATGCGCAACCGTTTCCAAACGGGCGACGTGTTGGAAGTGCTTTCTCCCGACGGAAACTGTGGAAAATCCTTTGTGGTGGAGCAGGTTTATGACTCCCAGGGCGAACGTGTGGAAGATTGCAAACTCGTGCAAGAACATTATAAAATCGAGTGCCCGTATACGTTGCAAAGCGGGGATTTTCTCCGTCGTAGAACGGGCAAGGCGTAAGGAGAAAGAGCGGATATGAAAAAGATTTTGTTTATCGCGACGGGCGGAACGATCGCTTCCCAATCCAAGGGCGACGGACTCGTGCCCGAATTGCAAGCGGAAGAATTGCTTCGTTGCGTTCCCGAAGTCTCGGAATTTTGCGAGCCGAGCGCGGTACAAATTTATAATATCGACAGTACGAATATTACGCCCGAACATTGGGTAAAGCTTGCATGCACCATTCAAGAAAATTATGACAAGTACGACGGGTTTGTCATCGGGCACGGCACGGACACAATGTCGTATACGGCGGCAATGATCTCGTACATGGTACAGCATTCGCCCAAACCGATCGTGTTTACGGGCTCGCAGCAACCCATTGATAAAGAAGACACGGACGGTCGGATTAATCTTCGCGACAGCTTCCTGTACGCGGCTTCGGACGTTGCTTCGGACGTAGTGATTGTATTTCAGGGCAACATTATTGCGGGTACGCGCGCAAAGAAAATCCGCACGAAAAGCTTTAACGCGTTCACGAGCGTGGATTTCCCGAATTTGGGCGTTATTCGCGACGGGAAAATCATTCCCTACATTGTCAAAGAAAAGGTGGACAAGCCGCAATTTTTCCTGTCGTTAAACGAAAAAGTGGGCTTGCTTACGTTGACCCCCGGACAGCGCGGGGAGATTTTGGATAAATATTTCCAAATCTATGACGCGGTGGTCGTTTCAGGCTATGGCGCGGGCGGGATTCCCGAAGGCGAGTACTACGGTTTTTACGACGTGTTAAAGAAATGGGAGCGCAAGGGCAAAACCTTTGTCGTAACGACGCAAGTCCAACAGGAAGGCAGCGATATGAACGTGTATCGGGTAGGCAGGGGCTTGAAGAAACGCTTCGATCTGCTTGAAAGCTACTCGATGACGTACGAGAGCATCATTACCAAGCTTATGTGGATTTTAGCGCAAACGAAAGACGACGAACAAGTCAAAGCGCTGTTTTATAAAGAAGTAAATTACGATTTAATCGGTTAAAGAAGGAGAAATCACTATGAGAAAAACACAATTACAAAGATACGCGAAACTGTTGGCGAGAACGGGTTTAAACGTAAAGAAAGGGCAAACGGTATTCATTGCCGCGGGGCTCGATCAACCCGAATTCGTTACCATGGTCGTGGAAGAATGCTACAAAGCGGGCGCAAGCGAAGTGTACGTGGAATGGAGTCATCAACCCGCCGACAAAATCAGCTCGCAATACCGCTCGTTGGAATCCTTGTCGGAGTTGAAGCCTTGGGCGCGCGCGAAGTGGGAGTTTAAGGCAAAGAATTATTCGTGCCGCTTATACATTGAGTCGGAAGACCCCGACGGAATGAAAGGGGTGGATCAAAAGAAGATGAGCGAAGCCCGTCGGGCGTTGTTCCCGGAGATCAAACCCTTCCGTCAAGCAATGGAAAACAGACACCAATGGTGTATCGCGGCTGTGCCGGGCAAAGCTTGGGCGAAAAAGGTATTCCCCGATCTTCCCGAAAGAAAGGCGATGGAAGAAATGTGGCGGGTGATTTTGCTCACGTCGCGCGCGGACGGGAGAAATCCGATTAAGGCTTGGAAAGAACACAACGCGGATTTGGACGCTCGTTGCGAGTATTTGAACAACTTGGGGTTAAAATATTTAGAATATAAGAGCGGCAACGGTACGGACTTGAAAGTCGAGCTCAATCCCGACGGTCGGTTCTGTGGCGGGAAAGAAAAGACGTTGCAAGGCAGGATTTTCAACCCGAACATTCCGACGGAAGAAGTGTTCACTTCCCCGAAAGCGGGGGCGGCGGAAGGGATCGTCTACTCTACCAAACCCCTGTCGTACATGGGCGAGTTGATCGAGAATTTCTCGTTGCGTTTCGAGAACGGGAAAGTCGTGGAAGTCAAAGCGGAAAAGGGAGAAGACCTACTCAAAGAAATGGTTTCGATGGACGACGGCGCAGGCAAGCTTGGCGAATGCGCTTTGATTCCGTACGATTCCCCGATCAATCAATCGGGCGTTCTGTTCTACAATACGTTATTTGACGAAAACGCGAGCTGTCATTTTGCGCTCGGGCACGGGTTCAACGAATGCTTGAAAGGTTTTGAAAAGTATACCGACGAAGAATGCAAAGCGCACGGGATCAACGACAGTATGATTCACGTGGATTTCATGATCGGCGCGCGGGATACGGATATCGTCGGCGTAACGGCTACGGGCGAACGGATTCAAATTTTCAAAAACGGTACTTGGGCGTTTTAAGGTGTTTGAAACTCCAAGAATTGCGTTATAAATAAAGGGAATTACAAAAGAACAGGAGTAACAGATATGACGAAAATCGATATATTTTCCGGGTTTCTCGGCGCAGGAAAAACAACGCTGATCAAGAAATTGATCCAAGAAGCGTACGCGGGCGAAAACGTGGTTTTGATTGAAAACGAATTCGGCGAAATCGGCATTGACGGCGGATTTATGCAAGACGCGGGAATCAACGTAACCGAAATGAATTCGGGGTGCATTTGTTGTTCGCTCGTCGGGGATTTTTCCAAGGCGTTGCGCGAAGTTGTAAAAACGTACAATCCCGATCGGATTTTAATTGAACCGTCGGGGGTGGGTAAGCTCAGCGACGTCATCAAAGCAGTACAAAACGCGGAGCTCGAAAACGGACAACTCAATGCGTTCTGCGCGGTTGTAGACGCCGCAAAATGCAAAATGTATATGAAGAATTTCGGGGAGTTTTTCAACGACCAAGTCGAAAACGCGAGCTGTATCGTGCTTTCGCATACGAAAAATACGTCGGAAGACAAGCTTTTGAACGCGGTGGAGCTGTTGAAAGCGAAAAACTCGACCGCTACGGTGGTTACGGCGGATTGGGATAGCTTGGACGGGAAAACGCTCCTTGCGGCAATCGAGAACAAAAACGGTTTGTCCGACGAGCTCGCGCGGTTGCAGGAAGAAGTACACCATCACGGACGCCACCATGATCACGAACATGAGTGCGACGACCCCGATTGTTGTTGTCATCACCATGATCATGACCACGAGCATGAACACCACCACGGGCATCACCATGATCACGAGCATGAGTGCGACGATCCCGATTGTTGTTGTCATCATCACGACCACGATCACGAACACCACCACGGGCATCACCACGACCACGAACATGAATGCGGTGATCCCGATTGTTGTTGTCATCACCATGATCATGACCACGAGCATGAACACCACCACGGGCATCATCATGGTCATCATCACGCAGACGAAGTGTTCACGAGTTGGGGCGCGGAAACGGCGCGAAAGTTCACGAAAGAAGAACTTACTAACGCGCTTGAAGCGTTACAAAACGAAGAACAGTACGGTGTGATTTTGCGCGCGAAAGGGATTGTTGCGGGCGAATCCGCTTGGCTGCACTTTGACTACGTTCCGCAGGAAGCGGACGTGCGCGAAGGCTCTGCGGGGATCACGGGTAGACTTTGCGTGATCGGTTGCAATTTGAAAGAAGACGCGTTAAAGGCGCTGTTTAATGTATAAAGGACGTAACGAAATGGCTATAAAAAAACAACTCCCCGCCGAAACTCCCGTATATATGTTTTTGGGGTTTTTGGAATCGGGGAAAACGAAATTTATTCAAGAAACCATGGAAGACCCGCGTTTTGCTACGGGTGAGAAAACGCTGTTACTCGTAGCTGAAGAAGGCGTGGAAGAATATGAAACGATTCGGTTTGCGAACGCGGAAAGCGTAGAGCTCGTCGTTTTGGACGATAAGGCGCAGTTAAACGAAGGGTATCTTGCAGAATTACAAATGCGTTACGGAGCGGAACGCGTCGTTGTCGAATATAACGGCATGTGGGAGCTGGAAGACTTTTTCAACGCAATGCCCGAAGGTTGGATGATCAACCAAATGATGACGTTTTTCGACTCGCGCAGTTTTTTAACGTATAACGCCAACATGCGGCAGCTTGTTTTTGACAAAATCCAGAATACGCAACTCGTTGTGTTCAACCGCTATGAAGATTCTATGGATAAAATGGCGCTGCATAAGGTTGTACGCGGGATTAGCCGTCGTTGTGATATCGTCTACGAACGCGCGGACGGTAGGGCGGATTTTGACGATATCGAAGACCCGTTACCGTTTGATATCAACGCGCCGATTATTACGATCGCCGATCGGGATTACGCCTTTTTCTATCGGGATTTGACGGAGAATTTAGAAGCATACGTAGGAAAAACCGTGAAATTCAAGGGCATTGTAGCGACGGACAAACGGCTCGACCCGAAAGATATCGTCGTAGGCAGACACGTGATGACTTGCTGTGAAGCGGATATCCAATATTGCGGCGTCGCTTGCGAGTTGCCTGCGCTCATGGATTTAAAAACGCGGGATTGGATCAGCGTTACGGCGAAAGTGGAATATAAAAAGCATCGGATCTATAAGGGAAAAGGACCTGTATTCGTTGCGGAAAAGGTGATTGTTTGCGAAGAACCGGAAGAACAACTTGCTACGTTTTATTAAGAAAACTCCCCCGAAACAACCGTTTCGGGGGATACGTTTTGTTATAAGAAAAATTTATACGATACCGTGCGCCATCATGGCTTCCGCAACTTTTTCAAAGCCTGCGATATTCGCGCCCATGACGTAATTGCCTTCGTAGCCGTATTTTTTCGCAGCGTTATCGATGTTGTGATAGATGTTGATCATAATCGTTTTGAGTTTTGCGTCTACTTCTTCGCTCGACCAATACAGTCTACCGGAAGATTGCGCCATTTCCAAAGCGGAAGTTGCTACGCCGCCTGCGTTCGCTGCTTTTGCGGGCAGGAATACGACGTTCTTGGCGTTTTGGAATACGGCGATCGCTTCCAAGGTGGACGGCATATTCGCGCCTTCGCCGACGTATTTTACGCCGTTTGCGACCAAAGCTTTTGCGCTTTCTTCATCGATTTCGTTTTGCGTTGCGCAGGGCAGAGCAACGTCGCAGGGGATCGTCCAAATTCCTTTGCAACCTTCCACGTATTTTGCGCTCGCGACGCGGTTTGCATATTCTTTAATGCGCGCGCGTTCTACTTCTTTGATCTGTTTTATGACGTCGATTTGAATTCCGTTCGGATCGTAGACGTAGCCGTTGGAGTCGTACATGGCTACCACTTTTGCTCCGAGTTGTTGTGCTTTTTCGCAAGCATAGATCGCTACGTTCCCGCTGCCCGAAACAACGGTAGTTTTTCCTTCGAAGCTGTCGCCGCGTTGTTTCATTGCTTCGTTGGTCATGTATACAAGCCCGTAGCCCGTCGCTTCTTTTCGAATCAACGACCCGCCGTAAGAAAGTCCGCGTCCTGTCAATACGCCGACGTGCTCGTCGCGGATTCTTTTATATTGTCCGAATAAGTAACCGACTTCTCGCGCCCCCACGCCAATGTCGCCCGCGGGAACGTCGGTATCCGCGCCGATATGACGGAAAAGTTCGGTCATAAAACTCTGGCAAAACGCCATAATTTCTCTATCCGATTTGCCTTTGGGGTCGAAATCCGAACCGCCTTTGCCACCGCCGATCGGGAGTCCCGTCAAGCTGTTTTTCAAAATTTGCTCCAGGCCCAAGAATTTGATGACTGATAAATTCACGGACGGGTGGAAACGGAGTCCGCCTTTATAAGGACCGATCGCGCTGTTGAATTGCACGCGGTAACCTTTGTTCACGTGTACGACGCCTTGATCGTCCACCCAAGGCACGCGGAACAAAATTGTGCGTTCGGGTTCGGTAAAGCGTTCCAAAAGGGCGGCTTTTTCATATTCGGGGTGCGCGTTAATCACGGGTTCTAACGTCAACAAAATTTCCGTTGCGGCTTGGTGGAATTCCTTTTCGCCAGGATTACGCTTTTTCAGATCTTCTAAAACTCTTTCTACGTACGTCATAAAAATTCTCCTTTTGAAAGCCTGATTTGGACGGGGCTT
>JAFVRU010000192.1 GCA_017504065.1 Clostridia bacterium | reverse complement strand
TTAAGGATTTTTTTATTTATTTTTACCGTCCCGTCGCAAAAAATCGGTTGCGTGTTTCCCGATTTTTTGCTTCGTTTCGGGTTTATAAATATCCGTTTACGTCCAAGCCCCACCTTTCCACCTAGGAAAGATAGAAACTCTTCGTCAAGACATAGTCTTGTTAGATCGCTTTTACAAGCTTTTTGTTCCAATACAAACCGTCCGCTTTCACTTCGAAATCTCCGCCGATCGTCGTGATTCCGCTTACTTTCGAAACGGCTTTTACCTTATCAAACCCGTAGTTCGTTTGTTGTACCGTCGTTGCGTTACACATTACGTATACGTTGGTAAGATTGTTCGGTCGTGCTGCGTCTACGTTCATCGAACCTGTAATACCGTTATAAATCGTCAAGCCCGTAGAATTTCCTACTACGTTGACGTTGACAACGATATCGTTCAAGTTACAATTTCTCGCGCCGTTTCCGAATATACCCCACGTGCCGCCGATCGCGGTGATTTGCGACGCGTCTACCGTGATATTCATCCAAACGTTGCTGAAATCCATACCCCACGAGTTTTGCGCACACAGTACACCGTCGGAGTTAACGCTAGCTTGCAGCGTTTGCGTTACGTCGAAGCCAATATTCTTAACAACCGCTCTCTTATCCCAAGCCGCGTATTGATAGCTCGTACCGTACATACACCACATTTTAAAGTTGCTAACAACGTGTCCGCATCCGTCGAGCGTCCAATAGCTGCCGTTTTGCCAAGTCGTACCGTTATTCGCAATGATTTGATTTCCAAACGCAGCGGCAACCGGGTTCACCCAATCATCAGCAAATTCGATATCCTTCGCCACCAAGCCGTGTCCGCCGTTGAAACGAATCCCGTTTACGTTACCCATAAACTTCGCGAGATCATCCGCCGTTTTGATGATATACGTACCGCCGATAACTTGCGCTTTGTACGCGCCGTTTTGCGTTACGAATATGACGTTCTTGCCGTTTTCGTAGCCCGCCCAAAGCGAGATTTGCGCCGCGCCGTCTTTGAGTTCGTACAACACTTTCGAATCCATGTCGTATGCGTATTCGAACGCTTCGTTCGTCAAACCGAGATCTTCAGGCGTAATTGCAAACGTCGCCATTACTTGATATTGGCTCGTCTTATACGTATCGCTCGTCTTCAGTATTTGACCCTTATCGGTGATCGAAGCCAAATCAGGTTCGGCAAGGAGCGCCATGTATTCGTTCCAATACAAACCGTCGTTCTTGAGTTCGAAATCACCGCCGATTGTCTTGATATCGTCTACCGTGTTGATGATCACAGCGTTTTGCCAGCCGCAATCTTGTTGTTGCGTGAGTGCCAAATTACATCTCACGTACAAGTTTTCAATGATATTGTCAACGTCGTGATCGGGGGTCACCCAGCTATTTACCACGCCGCTTTCGCCTAAGTAGATCGGCGCTGTCGTCGTGCCGACTACCGTCACGTTGACAAATACGTTCTTGAACGTACAACCTTCAACTTCCGCGCCGAATACCGACCAGCCGTTAAATTCCGTAATCTTTGACGCGGAGATCTTCATATCGATCCAAACGTTTTCGAATACGATGCCGTGCGCACTTCTACCCAAAACGCCGTCTTGGTATTGTACGCTCTGCGCAAAGTTTTCGTACACCAAGCCTATATTCTTGATGACAATCTTGCCGTTGCCAATCGATTCAGGCCCAAACAGCGCCCATGCCGTAAAGCCTTTTACCGTATAGCCTTGCCCGTCCAAGACCCCCTTCAACGGGTATTGCCACGTTCCGTTGTTCGCGATGACTTTATTACCGAAGGTTGGCTCAATCGGGTGTCCCCAATCTTCAGGGAATTCGATATCGTTGCCAAGCACTACGTACGTGCCTTCACGCATACCGTTGTAGTTCGCGATGTATTTCGCGAAATCGTCCGCCGTTGTCAAAACATAATCGATAATGCTAAACTCTACTACGTACGCTTTTTCTTCTGTTTCTACGATATATTTTAAGTTATATCCTCCCGAAAGGTTGGGGATTTTAACCAGCCCATTTTGCGCTTCGTAATATTGATACGTGCTCGCCGAATACGCAGAAAGAACAGTTTCATCACTCAAACCAAGCATCTTGGCATTAATTTGCAATTCCCCATCTTTCAGCAACACGCCTTGTTCGCCTGTTACGTTGATTATTTGTTTATCTGCAGGCATTCTTGACATAACTTTCTTGCCGTAGAAATACAAACCATCTGCACGTTTTTCGTAAGATCCGCCCAGCACGTCAATTTCATCAATCGAAGAGATTACGTTGAGTTTTTCCCAGCCCATCCCTACAATAGCGGAAGACGTTTGTTCTGCTAACGGTTTGTTACAAGCAACGTATACGTTGCTAATGTTTTGTGGCCAGTATTGGAAATTTGCATTCCCGGCATTCGCTACTGCGTTTACGCTTTCGTACAACGTACCCGAACCTTCGCCCGTTACCGTTACGTTTACAACCGTATTTGTGATTTTTGCATGCGATACGAAAGATCCAAATACACCCCAATCAAAGTTCGGATGCTTGATCGTCATATTGATATATACGTTCTCGTAAACAATACCCCACGTCGATCTACCAAATACCCCATCTTGATATTGTTCGCTTTGTGCAAAATTATCATATTCCAAACGGATATTTTTCACCGTAGGACGAGTACCTTCCGTCGAAAATTGTGTATTCGCGCCATACATACCCCAAGCAATAAAGCCTTTTACCGTATAACCACGTCCATCTAACGTACCGCGATTCCATCCCGTCCATTTTCCGTTATTCTGGAGAATGACAGGTCCGTATTCGGGCATTAAAGGATTTACCCAATCACTACAATCGATATCATTTGCTACGATTGCATATTTATCATGCTTATTTCCATAATAATCTGCAAAATCTTGCGGTGTTTTAATAATGTAATCCGCAATATAGAGCAGGAAAGAGTATTCCTTTTCCGCCGTTTCGATAACCGTTTGATACTTGTTTTGGATCAAATCGGTGATCTTGATCGTCGAGGTGCCTTCCGTCGTATACGGCATATCTACCATGCCCGACGGGCTTTGGTATTGAACGCTAAGAATGTCTTTTACGTTCAAGCCCAATTCCGAAACGTCTAAGCCTTCGATGTTCCCGCCGTTATACAAAACCATCAAATCGTCATCGGGTTCTACGACTTCTTTGTTGACGTTGACCGTCAAAAGACTTTCGTATGTAATCCCGTTTTCTTCAAACGAAACGCTGATCGTCGTCGTGCCGAGTTTCTTTGCTTCGACCTTGCCTGTTTGCAGATCCAAACCTATAATCGTGTCGTCCGCAACCGTGATTTCTACGTTTGACGGTGCTTCAATGTCCTTGTTATTCTTCAAGAAATGCACTTGCAAATCGTAAGCGTCGATATACTTATCCTTATTGAACACGTTGGTTACAAGGTTCAACACGTGCCCGGGAACGTTGTACTCGATTTCGTAGTTTTCAACGATTTGCACCGCGATCGTTTGTTCCGAAAGCGTTACGCCTTGGTAGCTGACCGTAGCCTTTACGCTTGTCGAGCCGATTTTATACGCCGTCAAAACGTTTCCGTCTGCGGATACGAGTTCCGTATTCTCCGAAACGAACGCTACGTCCAAATACTCGAACGCCAAACCTTTATATTGCGCTTCTATGAAATATTCGAACGTGTCGCCCGCAAACAGGTTCAACGTTTCTTCGCCCAACGAATACGTGGGCTTTTCACCCGAGTCGTAAACGCGTACCGCACAGGTCGCGCTCTTTTCCCCGACCGTAGCGGTTACCGTCGTTTCCCCGACCGATTTCGCGATGACAACGCCGTTTTCCACGCTCGCTATCGCAGGGTTTGCAACGCTCCATACGACAGAATCCGCCGTTCCCGTCAAAGTTGCCGATAACGTAACCCTTTCGTATGCGTCCAATTCCACGGACGTTTGATCCAACGTTACGCTTACTTGCGCTTCAGGCGCGGACGAGTCATCGCCACCTTTCGAACACGCCGCCATCGTACCAAGCAGGAAAATGGACAACAATCCGATTAAAATAGCGTAAATTTTTCTTCTCATATTCTTTCTCCTTACTTATCTCCGTGGATTAGTTGATCAACGCTCTAATTTTCGTTGCAAACGTACCCGCGGGGGTACCTTCCGCTTGCGAAATGCTATACGCGTCGATATCGTCTGCCAACGAGCTCACCATCGTGATCATTTCCGATTTTTCGTACGTACCGCGATAAAGGCTTATAAGCAGATAGCGGATCGCCACGCTTTCTTTCTTGATGTTGTCTCTATATATTTCATACATCGTGGGATTTTGCACTTTCAAAGGCTCGATCGCAGCAAGCGCGTCGTCCATCATATTTAACCAACCGTTCAGCGCTTCCGATTTCCAGAACTTCGTCGTAACGCCTTTCGTATACACATAGCCCATTTCCGTATGATATTGCGCCATATACGCTTCCAAGGAATCGAAGTATTGACGCATTTGTACGCTTGCAGGACCGTAGAAATTATCAAAGAATTCGTCGAGAAGCGCTTGATAATTTATCCCCGCGCTAACGTTCCAAGAGAGTTTAGAGTTCAACCAACGTTTTAAGTAGTTGAAGCCCGTTTGCCCAGGGGAGTTCCACGCGCCTTGGTTGAACAAATATTTCGCGTTATATTTCTTTGCCGCGGCAAACCATTCCGTTTGTGCAGAGAACGTACTGTACGGCAACGCGTATTCGGTAAAGTTTACTTCATAGAACCAAATGAAAATGGAATCCGCAAGCACTTCCCAACCTTTCAAACAATCGCCTGTCGCGCTGTTTTCAGTGTCGAAAGGACCATGCGTGAAAGACGCGTACAAGGGCGCGAACCATACGCTTACCATCGGATGCAAACGCAACCCGTCCACGGGGGAATACGTTCCGTCCGCGTTTTTCGTTACGGGCGGATCGATACTTCTTTGATACGCGAAGATAACCAGGTTGATCTTTCTGCCCTTATCTTCGCCAGCGTCGTCCGACGCCAACCGCGCTTCGAGTTTTTCCGCTACTTTGTTTACGAAAAGCATCTGCGTCGCCGCGTTCGTGCCGTATTTCGAAATAACGGCTTTACAAGCGTCGCAATCGCACCACGTCGCAACGTCGTTTTGCGCGATGGACAGGTTATATACGTCGCGATTCAGCGCAATATGCACTTTCAGATTTTCCACCATTTGGTTGACCATCAAGTCGTATTCCGTTTCATCGCCGTGCGCCGTATAGCAAAGCTGGTTCTCGTCTTCGGAATACCATGCTCTATGGTCTTCCTTATAAACGTTAGGGTCCATAATGCGGAATATCGCGTGCCCGTTACAGTTGTCCATCCAGATTTCTTCTTCTCTATACATCCTAAATTGATGCGACGTCAAGGACGTTTGACCGAAATCCGTGTACCCGCTATGCGAGTATTCGAAATCCGGGTCTTCGCAAATGGAAAAATCTTTCAAGGGCACGTTTTTCACGTTTTCGTCCATCAAAATCACGTCTCTGGAATACGCGCGCCAGTTGATCAACTGGTACAACAATTCGTACGCGCCGTGCAGCGTACCGATATCGTTCGTACCAATAACGAATACTGTCTTGCCCGTCGTCTTGATCACGTAACCGCCCGTCTTTCTGCCTTGCATAGTATAACCGTGATTCGCTTTATCCACAAAGTTAACGTTCCCGAACGCGATATATTCGCTGTCTGCGGTATATTCCGCTTGATCGTCCGTGATCAAGGTAAGCATTACGCCCGTCGCTTTGCGGAAGAAGTTTCTAAATTCCGTCGCTGCGCGTTGTTCATAAGAAGTATATTCTTTGGGAATAACAACTTTATAGCTCGACGTACCGTTCGAAACGATTTTATGCTCCGTTTCGTTAACGTTGATGATATGTAATCCTTCTTCGTAGGAAATCCCTTCGATTTCGTTCATCACGCTCGTCGGCGTTTTGATTTCTCCTTTATTGCTGCCGCTATTGACCGAATTGCTGTCCGTGGACGAATCGCTGCCGCCCTTGGAACAAGCCGCTACGGAAAATACAGTTAATATAGATAACAGGATCGCCGTTAATTTTTTAATTCTCATACAATTCTCCTTTGAGTTTTCACTCGTTCACTATCCAATCAAGCAACCGGTTGCGTTGCAGGTTCGACGACTTGCACTTCGTAAATTTGCATCGCCATATTCCCCACGCTATCCATAGCGGTATATTTCACGATATATTTTCCTGCTTTAAGCGGTTTAAATCCATCGTAAGACCCGTCGCTGAAATCGTAAATTTGTCCCGCGGGGATAATCACGTGTACGAACACGAGAATATCTTCCGCAGCGTCTACGTTATCCGTTGCCGTTGCGCGCGGAACGTAGAAGCTTTGACCGAGTTCGATTTTAGACGGAACCGCTCCGTCGAGCGTAAGCGTAGGCGCTTCTTCATCAACGACTTCCAAAATCAAACCGCTCGTCTTGTTCGCGTTTTTCATACCGTCTTCCGCATAATAGATAACGCGGTAAACACCGTACGTCTCCAACTTGATCACGTATTCTTGATCCACCGCAACCTTATCGAGCGTAACGCCGTTCACGTCCGCAATCGCATTCCCGTCCGGTCCTTTTACCGTTACGTAAGACGTGATCGTAGGGTCTAAAACGTCGATCGCAAGCGCGGGCTTGATCACGAATTCTTCGTTGATACTGAATGCGCCCAGCTGTTGATATACCAAATATACGCCGGGGATTTGGGTGTCCTTTACGTTCGTGGTCATCATTTGACCCGCGATACTGCGGATACAAACCGACGAAGCGGACGTCGCGCCTTCGATTTCGAATACCATGTACCCTTTCGTCTTTAACAAATCGAATTCAATCTTCGCTCCGTTATAATAGTTTGCCAAAGGAATGGAAACGTTCGTATTGGAATCGGGGTAGAACGCCTTCTCGTTCCAATTCATTTTCACTTCGCTACCCGAACCGTTGAACTGCCATTTCAGCGTTCTGCTCGTTGCCTTTTCGTCGTTCACGTAGACCAAAACCCCATTCCCGACGTTTTCATAGGTAAATTTCAAATACTTCGACGCGTCGAAATAATTGTAATAATATACGTTGAATTTCAAGAACCCTTTCGCATCCGCAGGTACGGACATTTCAAAAGAGTTGGTGAAGATGGATAAGGGGTTGACGAATTCCGCTCTCCCCGCACCCGAAGCTACGGACAAAACCGTACCTGCCGCGGTATCTTCAGCGGTCATCGCTTCCAAATAGAAATATTTATCGAGATCGATTCCGCCATCGCCGTTGGATACGTCCACTACTTTCGCCTCATAGGAAACCGATGACGGCGTTTGACCGTTCATTGCTTTATAAACGAGCGTTACGCTGCCTGCCGCAGTCGGCGTATATACGCCGCCCGCAATTTCCTTCTCGTTACCGTCCATAACCTCGTAAACCTTAGACGCAACTTCCTTTTGCGTGCCGCTCGTAAAGTCGTAAGCGGGGATCACGGGTAAATTATACGTTGCTCCAACGATGAAATATTTCGGCAACACCGCGGGGTCGATAAATACCGCCGCGTCGCTCGCCGTAACGACGATTTCATAGCTCACCGTTTTCGTTTGCCGTACGTGGTCAACAAGCGTTACGTTGAATTGATACGTACCCGCTTCCATCGGTCTAAACGTCTTCACAAGGCTCACTTCGTCTTGATAGATCGGATATTCCTTTCCGCCTACCGTAACCGTTTCCGTCGCCACGAGTTTCCCCGTCCCACCCGAAGTCGTATATTCGGGCAAAACGATATCTTCGCCGACGATACCCGTCGTCGCCGCGGTATCGAACGCAACCGCAAGCTCGGGCGTAGAGACTACAGCTTCTACTTCCACGACTTTCAAAGCAACGTTCCCGAACGAGTCTTCCGCGCGGTATTCTATATAATACGTATCCGCTTCTTTCGGCGTAAATGATTTGCCGTTGGTCGTAACCGCCACGCGATTGGTCATATAATAATTACGATACACACGCGCGCTCGAAGACAAATACCCGTCGAAGTTATCCGTTACGAATGTGTCGAAAATCGGATACGCTTTCCCTACGACTGCGTTGGGAATACGCGCTTCGTCGATTTCTTCTTCTTTCGCGATCCCGATTACAGGCGCTTCCTTATCGCGGAACGTTTCGCTCTTCAAATCGTGATTCATAACCCCGACCATAACGAAATTTGCCCGTTCTTTGGAATAAAGCCCGCACTTGACCGACAACATAACTTCGCCCGTCGTAAATCCATCCCAAAGCGTGGGGTAGAAGTTGGGATCGTCAAAATCCGCAAATACCGACGAGTTCCCGAATTGCAAAAACTTCAACTTCTTTTCCGCGTAATCGTACGCTAAGGAAACGCGGTTGTTTTCGGGTTTGCCTTTTACCGCCGCGTACACCGAATTCCCAAGGAACGACATATAACACCATTGACCGTAGTTACTGTTTTTCCAATATGTATGCCCGTTTTCAAACCCTACAAACGGTTGCCCGGTCGTTTTCGCGTGCGCGTAGGACATCGAGTTTTGACGCGTCATATCGTGAATATCGATAATCATTTGGTTGTTGGAATCGTATACGTCCGTCAACGTAATTTGAATACTCGACATATTCGCTTCGCCGATCATATCAGGGACGACGCAAATGTCTACCAGGGAATCCCCGCTCGTCAACTCCGAAATATTCAGTGGTCTATTGTATTTTAATACGTCGCCTTCCACAAGCGATACCTTGACCCCTTCCGCCAAGGGAGCGCCTTCAAACGCGCCGTATTCCACCGTCGATTGCGACGAAGTGGTTTCGAATAAAGGAATTTCTTTCAACGCCGCTTGTTTATCGTCGTTATCTGCATTCGCAAAAATACTTGCGCCACAAGCAGAAACCAAAGCCAGCGCAAACAAACCCGTTAGCATCCGAAATGCTTTCTTTCTCATAGTTTTTCTCCTTTCATTTTTTTGTTGTTTCTATAGCGGTTAGCCTTTCAAACCGCCCATCGAAACGTTTTCCATCATCTTATTTTGCGCGATCAAATACAACGCCAAAATGGGAATCGCCATCATGAAGCAACCCGCAAGCTGCGTCGGTACCGTCTTGATGTCGTTGTTATGGTTCGCGTTCGCAAAGCTCCAAAGCCCGTACGCAAGCGTCGGTCTGTTCGGCACGAACAGCAACGGCGTTTGGTAATCGTTCCAGTACCCGATAAAGTTCAACAAGAACACCGAGAAAAATACCGATCTTGCAAACGGGAAGATAATCCGAAGCATTACCGTCAACTGTCCCGCTCCGTCAATCTCCGCCGCGTCCGTATAATCCTGCGGCACAGACGAGAACGTTCCGTAAAAGACCAAATAATACATCCCGCCGAAATAGCTCTTCATAATGAAGATCCCTACCATCGAATCGTGTAAATTCAACGCACGCGCTACTTGCAGTTGCGACGGCAACGATCCGATCAAGGGTAAAATCATCGTCGCGAGCACCAATGCGTAGATCGCGCCGCTGAATTTGTATCTATATCTCGACGTCGCGTACGCCATCACCGCGCCTACAAACGTTCCGCTCAACGACATACCTACCGAGTACACGATCGAGTTGTAC
>JAFVRU010000191.1 GCA_017504065.1 Clostridia bacterium | reverse complement strand
TATTATGCATGCGAGTTCTTATTACGGTTGCCACGGTTGGGGGGAAACCAACGTCAAGAAATGTTTCTCTATGCTTGTAACTACGGACGTACATAGATGCGCGAAGCAAATGCGTTCGGCGATCGAATATCTCAATTATTACGAAGCGTTGGATTGTGGAGTATGTCTTGGGGATATTATGGGCGGCGATTATGCGGAATCGGACGGGAAGTGGTACGTCAACGAAGTATTAAAATCGGAAAAGCCGTTCTACACGGTGCTCGGGAATCATGACTTGGGCAACAGTACGAAAGCTTCGATTTCCGCGACGACGCAGATGTCGTTTGAGAAGTTTATCGCGCCTTTGAAAGCGCAAATCGGGCTTGAAACGTTGAATCGTCCGTATTATATGATTCAAAACGATCAATATAAAATTGTCTTGCTTGTTTTGAATTCTTACGATACGCCCGATGATTTAGATGAAGATGGGAATTACAAAGTGCATCGCGGTAAGGAAATGATTTTGCAAGCGCAAACGGATTGGTTAATCAAGGCATTAGAGTCCGTACCGCAAGGCTATCATGTATTGCTTGCATTGCATACGTTCTGTTATCCGCACGTCGTCATAGACGGGGCTTGGACGCAAAAAGGAAAGAGTTTTGACAGTCGAAAGGATACTTACGGTCAACTTCCTGATATTATGAACGCTTGGATCAACGGGACGAAGCTGCAAAAGAGCTACGCTCCTACCGAATTGGAAAACTTGTTGCCGAAACAAATTACCGTGGATTGTGATTTTACGGCGCGGGGCAAAGGGGAGTTTGTCGGATATTTTGTCGGGCACACTCATCATGATATCGTTGCTCGCTGTGAAGAGTATCCCGATCAAAAAGTCGTATGTTTTGCTTCGACGGCATGCGATACTTGGCAAAATTACGATTGCGATTTGCCTCGCGCGGAAGGCACGAAAGCGGAAGATTTGCTTACGGTCGTAAGCGTGGATACGGAGAAACGGCAAATTCGGTTGGTTCGGATCGGTAGTAATTGCACGTACGATCTTGACGATCGTATTAAAATGGTGATACCTTATTAAAGATAAAGGAGAATAATATGTTAATTGATATTCACTCGCACGCGTATCGTGTAAAAATGCCTTTTGTAACGCCTTTTTGCACGTTGCCAGAGCTTTTGAAAGAACAGGAAAGATTGGGAATTGATATGAGCGTGGTAATGCCCATCGTTAGCCCTGAAATTTACATTCCGCAAAACACGGAAGATATTATCGATATGGCAAGGGAATACCCCGATCGGATTATTCCGTTTTGCAATATAGACCCCCGTTCCTTGACCAATTCCCCGTTTGCGAAATTCGAAGATTTGATGGAGTTTTATAAAGAAAAAGGCTGTAAAGGAATTGGGGAAGTCATGCCGAATATGCGCATGGACGATCCGCGCGTACAGAATTTGTTCCGTGCGGCGGAAAAGGTCGGGTTTTCGGTTACGCCCGACGGTTCGGATCAAACTACGGGGGATTTTGGTTTATATGACGATCCCGGGCTTCCGCAGTTAGAGCTTTCTTTGCGCCGTTTTCCCAAGCTGATTCTATTCGGCCACGGGCCTGTTTTCTGGTCGGAAATTGCAAAACTCGAAACTCCGGGAGAACGCGGCGTTCCGTTCAAATTCTTGGACGAAGGACAGGTAGAAGGGTTCTTGTTTAATTCTTCGCCGATTAAAGAAGAAGGGGTTGTTGCGAAACTGTTGCGGCGGTATCCGAACTTGCATTGCGATCTTTCCGATCCCACGGCGTACAACGCGTTGACGCGCGATGAGAAATATACGGCGGAATTTGTGAAAGAATTCGAAGACAGAATGTATTTTGGTACGGATCTTTGCTTCCCTGGTATGGACGTTCCGCTTGTGGAAACGTTGAAAGATTGGAAAAAACGCGGCGTGATCAGCGGCGCGGCGTACAACAAGATTACGCATGAAAATGCCATGAAATTGTTGGGCTTGTAATAAACGTTGGATTTTGATAAAAATTAGAATTAAGGTGTA
Source organism: Clostridia bacterium (assembly GCA_017504065.1). Lineage (GTDB taxonomy): Bacteria > Bacillota > Clostridia > Christensenellales > Borkfalkiaceae > Scatosoma. The sequence goes on along the minus strand of JAFVRU010000191.1, from coordinate 5,654 downwards.
AGAATGAAAGTTTGTGTGATACAGCCGTATTATTCGTTTGATCCAAAAGATACGGTGACTTGTTTTAACGATATGGTCCGCTTGTTGGACGAGTGTGACGATTCCTTGGATTTGATTGTTTTGCCTGAGTACAGCGATATTCCCGCAGCGCAGTCTAGCAAAGCGGAGTTCCATGCGTCGATGGATAAATATAACGCGGTGATCAAGGAAAAAGCGGTTGCGGCAGCGAAGCGTTGCAACGCCATTGTGTTTGTGAATTGCGCGGAAAAGACGGAAACGGGGTATCGGAATACCACGCATGCCATCGATCGTAGCGGGAATTTTGTCGGAAAATATTTCAAAGCGCATCCTGCGCCCAGCGAAGTCAAAACGGAAGCGCAGGGTGGTAACGAATTAGACGTCAGTTACAGTTACCAATTCCAAGAACCTTACGTCATTGAAATCGAAGGCTTGCGGTTTGGATTTATGACCTGTTACGACTTCTATTTCTACGAAAATTTTGCGCCTTTGGCAAGAAAGGACGTCGATATTATTATCGGTTGTTCGCATCAACGTACGGATACGCACGAAGCCTTGTCGATTATCAATCGGTTTTTGTGCTATAACACGAACGCGTATTTGATTCGGTCGTCCGTGTCGCTTGGAGAAACTTCGGGAATTTGCGGTTGTAGCTGCGTGATCGCGCCCGACGGCAAAGTCTTGGTCGATTTAAAGAGTCAAATCGGTCTTGGAATTTGCGAAATCGATCCCAAAGCCAAATATTTCAAACCTGCGGGTTTTCAAGGCAAACTGAAATCGCACTACGAATATATTGAAGAAGGCAGAAGACCTTGGCTATACCGTAACGGCGGAGCTTCGGTATTGCCGTTTGACGAGTATTTGCCGTATCCCAGAATTTGCGCGCATCGCGGATTTAACACGGTTGCGCCCGAAAACAGTATGCCTGCGTTCGGCGCGGCAGTTGCGCTCGGCGCGGAAGAAATTGAGTTCGATATTTGGTCTACGAAAGACGGAGTACTCGTGAGTTCTCACGACCGAAATTTGGAACGAGTGAGCGACGGTACGGGCGACGTTGACGAACGCACTTACGATGAATTGCTTGCGTTGGATTTCGGGGTGAAATACGGAGAAAAATTCCGTGGTTTAAAAATTGCGACGTTTGAAGAAATTCTGCAAAAATTTGCAGGTCGCGTGATTATGAATATTCACGTCAAAATTTGGGATAAAGATTTCCAAGACGATAAAATGGAAGAAATCGTTGCGTTGATCAAAAAATACGACGCGGAAAAGCACGTCTATTTTATGACGACGAACGATCGCATGATCCAAAAAGTCCAAGCTTATGCGCCGGAAATCCAATGCTGTGTGGGTTGGGACGGCAACGTCGATCCGATGTCGATCGTCGATCGCGCAATCGCATTGAAAGCGTATAAAGTACAGCTTTTCAAACCCTATTTCAATCAAGAAACGGTGGATAAAGCGCATGCGCACGGGATTTTATGTAACGTATTTTGGGCGGACGATCCCGAAGAAGCGCGCGCCTATCGAAAAATGGGCATCGATACCATTTTGACAAACGATTACTTATCGATAAAAAATGCATTAAAATAATTCTATTGCGATTGGGAGTTGTGAAAAGCAACTCCTTTTTTTGCAAAAAAAATGTGGATAAACACTTGACAGTTAAAAGCTTTTTGAGTATACTATACTTGAACACTTGAATAAACATTCAAATATAAGGCGATGAATTATGGAAAAATGTATTTTTGAAAAAGCGCACGTACATACGCTTGAAGAAACGAAAAAAATGGCGTTGAAAGAGAATGAAGTGGCAAAGATTTGCAACGTATTCCGTTTGCTTGGCGAGCCGAGCCGATTTAAGATCGTATACGCGTTATTGCAAGGCGAGTTATGCGTATATCATTTGGCGGAGCTTACGGGTGGAACGGTCAGCAACGTCAGTCATCAGTTGCGGATTTTGCGGGATAACGGGATTGTGAAAATGCGACGAATCGGGAAAAATATCGAATATTCCATTGCAGACCATCATATAAAAAATATTATTGAAATGGGATTGGAACATTTGCAATGTCAGGCGGTGGAAGCATGAAAACGGTTTTGCGGGTTGCAAACTTGGATTGTCCCGTTTGCGCGGGGGAATTGCAGTCGGAATTACAAAAAATCGACGGAGTACGTTCGGTTTTTGTTGATTACGTTAGACAAAAAATCGTTTTGGAATACGACGGGGAGCAAGTATTGCAAGAAGTCGTTGACAGGACGAACAGCTTTGAAGAAGTCCGCGTATTGACTTCGGGAAGTTCAGAAAGGAAAGCGAGCCGAAAAAAGGAATGGTTCTGCGTACTTTTTTCCATTCTTTGCTTGGTTGCGGGCGTTTGGTTGGATTTTGGGGCGCAACGGCTTTGGTTGCGGATCATTGCTTATGGCTGCTATGGACTTGCTTATCTTTCCGTTGGGTTTTCCGTGTTGTTTTCGACGGTTAAAAACGTGGCGAAAGGCAAGATCTTCGATGAAAACTTTTTGATGACGGTTGCGTCGCTCGGCGCAATGGCGATCGGGGAAGTATTCGAAGGCGTTATCGTTATGCTGTTGTATCAAATCGGGGAATTGTTACAAGCTATGGCGGTTGGCTCGTCGCGGCGTTCGGTTGCCGCATTGATGGATTTAAAGAGCGAATGGGCGACTTTGATTAAAGACGGTCAGCAAAAACGGGTCAAGCCGGAAGAATTACAAGTAGGGGATTTGCTTTTTGTCAAAGTTGGAGAAAAAATCCCGACGGATGGGATCTTATTAAGTAATTCCGCGGTGTTGGATACCAAGTCTTTAACGGGCGAAGCAAATTTACGCGAAGTGCAAAAAGGCGGGGAATTGCTTTCAGGCTGCATAAATTCTGGCGGCGTATTGATGATGAAAGTTACGCGTCCGTATGAAAACAGCGCCGTAAAAAAGATTTTGGATATGGTGGAAAACGCTTCGGAAGGGAAAGCGAAACCCGAGAAATTTATTACGAAATTTGCAAAGTATTATACGCCGATCGTTTGCGGTTTGGCGTTATTGTTGGCATTGGTTGCGCCCCCGATATCGGGTTTGCTGTTGGACGGACGTTTTTATTATAAAAATTGGCTGCGTTGGGTGCGCTCCGCGCTTACGTTTTTGGTCGTTTCCTGTCCGTGCGCGTTGGTGATTTCCGTTCCGTTGACCTATTTTTCGGGGATTGGAACGTGCGCGAAGAACGGCATTTTAATCAAGGGCGCGACCTATTTGGATATATTGGCGCAAACGCGCGTTTTGGCGCTCGATAAAACGGGAACGTTGACGGAAGGCGCGTTTCGGATTCAGAAAGTAACTGCGTTCGGCGAATGCCAAGAATCGGAAATTTTAGCGATTGCCGCTACGGTGGAGAAAGATTCGTCGCACCCGATTTCTAGCGCGTTTACGGGCATAGAAAGCGTGTATTCGGCGGAAAATACGGTAGAGTTGGCGGGGCGCGGTTTACGCTCGGTTGTCAACGGGAAAACCGTACTCATCGGCAATCAAACGCTTTTAACGGAAAACGGAATCGCCTGTATGGAAACGCAAACGGAGTATGCAACAGCCGTATACGTTGCGATGGACGGAGTGTTGCTTGGCGTGATTGAAATTGGCGACAGTTTACGTAGCGAAGCAAAAGAAAGCGTGGAGAAGCTGCGGCTTTTGGGGATAGAGCGAACGGCGATTTTGACAGGGGATAAAGAGAAATACGCGCGACGGGTAGCGGCAGAAATCGGGATCACGGAAACGTATGCGGAACTGCTTCCCGACGAGAAATGGCAAACTGCGCAAATGCTCAAGCAAGGCGGGAAGTTGTTATACGTTGGCGACGGAATCAACGACGCGCCTGTGATGGCAACTGCCGATTGCGCGGTGTCTATGGGTTCGCTCGGTAGCGCGGCGGCTGTGGAAGCTTCGGATATCGTCTTAATTTCCGACGATTTGCGCGCGCTTCCGAAAGGGGTACGGATTGCAAAAAAGACTCGTTCTATCGTGCTGCAAAACATCCTGTTTTCGATTGCTATGAAAGTTGGGTTTATGGCGCTCGGCGCAATCGGTATATTGCCGCTCGGGCTGGCGGTATTTGCCGACGTCGGGGTGATGTTGCTTGCCGTTTTGAATTCGTTCCGCGTTCGAAAATTGAAATAAATGCTCGTTAAAAAGAAAAACGCCCCCGAAAAAGCTTTGCATTTTTCGGGGGATATGTTATACTGATAAGTAGGAGAATACTACGATGAATCATCAAAAACAAAAGCTGATTGTTGCGACGGGCAACGCGCATAAATTAAAAGAAATCGCTGAAATTTTTACGGAATACGAAGTCGTGTCCCAAAAACAAATGGGGTTTGACGAAGACGTAGAAGAAACGGGGGCAACGTTTGCGGAAAACGCGCTGATTAAAGCGCGTGCAGCGGCGCGTGCGTTGGGGCTTCCCGCGCTTGCGGACGATAGCGGATTGTGCGTAGACGCTTTGGACGGCGCTCCCGGGGTTTATAGCGCTCGCTATTGCGGAAAACACGGTGACGATAAAGCGAATCGTGATTTGCTTTTGAAAAATTTACAAGGGGAAACCAACCGTCGGGCGCATTTCACAAGCGCAATCGCCTTGGTGTATCCAAACGGTCGGGAAATTGTCGTAGAAGGCAAAACGTACGGGAATATTTTAACGGAAGAACAAGGCGACGGCGGGTTTGGTTACGATTGCATTTTCGAGAGCGAAGATCTGCAAAAATCGTTCGGATTGGCGACTCCCGAAGAAAAGAACGCCGTTTCACACCGTTTTCGCGGCTTGCAAGCGTTGAGAAAAGAGCTGTAATGAAAACGTTATTGGTGATTTCAGATACGCATGGGAATACGGAAGGGATTCACGCGCTCGGAGCTTTGATTGCGGAAAACGATTATGTGGTGCATCTTGGCGACGGAGCGAACGATATGCGGACGATTCGCGGAATGTACCCCGAAAAAGTATATGGCTGCTCGGGGAATTGCGATATGGTTTCCTATCTTCCGTCGGACGGGATTTTGGAAGTGGAAAGCGTTCGGATTTTTTATTGCCACGGGCATAAATACGGAGTCAAAACGGATTTGAATTTGCTTGTCCAAGCCGCAAAGCAGCGGGATTGTAGCGTAGTTTTATACGGACATACGCATCGCGCGGAGATTTGCGAGATCGACGGCGTAACGTTGATCAATCCGGGCTCGTTACGGCGAGCAGTCGGAAAGGGCGGCAGTTATTGCTATCTCGTGATTCACAAAGAAAAAGTTACGCCTGTTTTGGTGGGCGAAAGCGTGTATTAACGACTCGGAAACTTGTTAAAAAGGGGAATTGCTTATGCAAAAAATGGTTTTAATCGACGGCAACAGTTTGCTGAATAGGGCGTTCTATGCAACGCCTGTTTTTACTACAAAAGACGGATTGCCGACCAACGGTATATTCGGATTTGTCAAGCTTTTATTAAAAATAATTTCCGATAAATCTCCCGATTACGTCGCGGTGGCGTTTGATTTGCGCGCGCCGACGTTCCGACATCAAATTTATACGGAGTATAAAGCGGGTAGAAAATCCATGCCCGAAGATCTTGCGATGCAACTCCCCGTTTTAAAAG
>JAFVRU010000190.1 GCA_017504065.1 Clostridia bacterium | reverse complement strand
ATATTTCTCAAAAGAAAGCTATATAATTGACAAAAAAATCCGCGAAAAAATATAGGTTTTTTTGAATTTTTTTCAAAAGCGCGCTTTCTCGACGTATTTCCGCATAAAAAATCCGTTGCGTAACGGTTCACGCAACGGATTTCCCATTTTTTTGATTATTTTTGAGCCGCCGCAACTTGCTTTGCAACTTCTTCGCTCAAATCTTCGCTCTTCTTTTCCAAGCCTTCGCCCATAACGTAGAATACGAATTGCTTGATGGACGTGTTGCCCGATTTCAAAAGCTCCGCAACTTTCTTGGAATCGTCCTTAATGAACGCTTGTTCCAAAAGACAGTTTTCTTCGTAGAATTTCTTAATTCTACCCATAACCATCTTTTCTGCGATCGCTTCGGGTTTGCCTTCGTTGATCGCTTGTTGCTTCAAGACTTCCTTTTCCTTTTCAAGCGTTTCCGCGGAAACTTCGTCTTTCGTCAAGTATGCGGGCTTCGTGAACGCGATTTGCAAGGTTACGTCGTGCGCAACTTCTTTTGCTTCCGCCGTCGCTTCGCCAACCATGTCCAACATTACGCCGAGCTTGCCGCCAAGGTGAATGTAGCTTTCCAAGAAACCTTCCGATTCGTATCTCGTAAATCTTCTAATCGCAATCTTTTCACCGATTACAGCGATCTTGCTCTTCAAATATTCTTCTACCGTAGCGCCGTTCATCGTGCAGTTCAAAAGCGCCGCAACGTCCGCGGGATTTTCTTTCGCAACGACTTTCGCCGCTTCCGTAGCGATTTCCACGAATTGCGGGTTCTTCGCAACGAAGTCGGATTCGCAGTTCAATTCGATCAAAACGCCCGTCTTGCCTTCGATATAGCAATATACGATCCCTTCCGCCGCAATACGGGAAGCTTTCTTTTCCGCTTTCGCAATGCCGCGTTCTCTCAAAAGGTCCGCTGCTTTCGCCATATCGCCGTCAGCATCCGTCAACGCTTTTTTACAATCCATAACCCCTGCGCCCGTCTTTTCGCGGAGCGCCATTACGTCTTTTGCTGTAAATGCCATAATTATTTTCTCCTTATATTTATGATCTTCTCGGTTTTGAAAGTAGCGCTTACGCTTCTTCCTTTTCTTCCGCCGCCGCTACGACTTCTTCGATCGAATCCATCGTTTGTTCTGCCGTTTCTTCTTCCGCTACGGGCGCAACCAACGCTTCTTCGCCTTGGTTCGCTTCGATAACCGCGTTCGCCATTACGGACGAGATCAACTTGATCGCGCGGATTGCGTCGTCGTTACCGGGGATTACGTAATCGATTTCGTCGGGATCGCAGTTCGTATCCGTGATCGCAACAATCTTAATACCCATCTTCTTCGCTTCTTTGATTGCGATTTCTTCGTTGTGCGGGTCTACGACGAACATAACGCCGGGCATGCTCTTCATCGTTTTGATACCGCCAAGGTTGGTTTGCAATTTGCCCATTTCTTTCTTCAAGAGCATAACTTCTTTCTTGGGCAACGCTTCGAAATCGCCGTTCGCTTCCATTGCTTCCAATTTTTCAAGACGTTCTACGCGGCTTCTCATCGTTTTGAAGTTGGTCAAGCATCCGCCGAGCCAACGCGCGTTGACGTAGTATTGACCGCATCTTTCCGCTTCTTCTTTGATTGCGTCTTGCGCTTGTTTCTTCGTACCGACGAAAAGAACGGTTTTGCCTTCTTTTACGCTTTCGCAAACGAACGAATACGCTTCTTCAATCAAGTTTGCCGTGATTTGCAAGTCGATGATGTGAATGTCGTTTCTCGCCGCGAAGATGTACTTCTTCATTTTCGGATTCCACTTTCTCGTCTGATGACCGAAGTGAACGCCTGCTTCCAAGAGCTGCTTCATAGTAATAACTGCCATAATTCAAACCTCCGTTTCTCCTCCCCGCCTTGCGTTATGACCGCAATTTCATCCGCATTAAAAGATTTTACGGACACGGATTGCGCGCAATGAGCGAGTGTGAATTTTTAGCTATATCATTTTAACACAAAGGACAAGCAAAATCAACTTGTTTTGCATACAATTTACGTTTTTTTTGCATTTTTTAAAAAATTTACGGCGGGAAGCCCCCACCGTTTTGACTTTCTGCAATTTTCCAAGCTTACATATCCAAGCTTTTCGCTTCTTCGCTGTTTTCGTATTTTTCGTATTGGTTGCAAAATTCCGCGAACACTTCGTCTAAAAGCTGTTCGTCTTCAATCGGCACTAAAAGCGCGTCGTCGCCTTCCCCTTGCAGCGCGAAAATGATCACTTCGTCTTCTTCGTCTTCCGTTTCGGGCTCGGCTTTTTGGAAACAGCAATACGTGCCGCCGCGATATTCGATCGTAGCGATATGGTAGAGCTTTTCCACCGTGCCGTCGTCCGCTTCCAATTCAAAAATCCGATCTTCTTCGTAGTCTTCCATCATTTCGTTTTCCGTTTCGTTTTGCATAGCTTGCATCTCCTTGTTTTTCGTTTTCATTCGGGCAAGATATCCGTCTAAAATATAGGACGCGGCAATCGAATCCACCGTCTTTTTCCGATCTTCGCGCTTCACCCCGCCGAGCCTTTGCGTTTCCCGCGCCTGCATCGTCGTGAACCGTTCGTCTTCCAAAACAATCGGTAGCGTCGTCTTTTCTTTGAGCGCGTCGATGAACTCCTGCGTTTTGACGGTTTGCACGCTTTCGCTGCCGTCGAAATTCACGGGCATACCGCAAACGATTACGCCCACGCCGCGGTCTTCCGCGATTTTCGCGATCGCCGCAACGTCCGCTTGAAAATTTCTCGTGCGGAAATACGTTTCGCAGGGCATAGCGTATTCGTTGAACGGGTCGCTCACCGCAACGCCGATCCGTCTGTCGCCTATATCAAAAGCAATTACTCTTTTCCCAAACATAATTCTATTATACAATAAAACCCGCGCTTTGTCCATTGTTTTCAGGAAATATTTTGCTTTTCCGTAATTTTTTCAAACGGTATAAACAGTTTCCGTTCCGCGCATACTTTAGGAAAACGAGTAAGTACTCGCGGGAGGTTAAAAGATGGAAAAATTTGCAATCGGTATGGTTCTCGGCTGCATTGGCGGCGCTTTGCTTGTTACCAATAATTATAAAATGCGTACGCTCGTCCGCAAAGGACAGGAAGAAGCGCAAGCCAAGCTTGACCAAATGATCGACGAAAAGATCAAAAAGTGCGAAAAAGGCGCGCAAAAAATCGCCGAAGAAGTTGAAAAAGACGAGAAAAAGACCAAAAAATCGGAGAAAAAATAACCAAGTTGATAAAAAGAAAGCCGAGCAGAAAATTCCGCTCGGCTTTCTTTTGTTACGTCAATTTTGCAATTGTAACGCGGCGTTTTCTTCTTTTAATCGGGAATTTTCCGCGCGAAGGCGTTCGTTTTCCGCTTTCAAAGCCTGCGCAAGCCGATCGTATAACGCGTTGATCTCGTTTTCCAAACGGCGGCGAAGCAAATCCCGTTCGGGGAGCTGCATTCTGTTTTCAGGAGCGCGGGACTGTGCTGCGCGCTTGCGCATTACCCGTTCCGCTTCTTCCTCAAGCCCCATTTCCGTCGCGATTTCCGCGATTCGTTCCGGTTGTTTTTTGAGTACGTTACGGTACTTGTTTTGCAAACGCAACGTGAGTTTATCGTCGCCGCCCGCAAGGTTATAAATGGCTTTTCGAACGGAGAAACCTTTGCTCTTTTCCGCTAAAATGTTCCGAAGCGCGGCGTCCGTTTCTTCTTCGGTGAATTCCCGAATTTTTTCCACCGACAACGACGCGCCGTCCAAAAGTCGGACGATACGCTCGTCGCCCTTTTCGTTTTTCATGAGTGTATAATAGTAATTCCGCACGCTACCCTTTGCTCTGCCGTGCCGCATGCCGTACAACTCGAACAAATAAGTAAGCGTTTTGCCTTTTTGTTTGCCTTCCTTGATAAAATCCACCAAAGTTTTCGCTTCTTCTTCCGTGTAACCGTTGATTTTATTCATAATTTACCTCCAAGCATTGCTTTGGGGAAATTATTTACGCATTCTTCTCCTTTTATACATTTTTTCAAAAGAAAAGAATATAGTAAACTATGAAAATTTATTTTTTATCCGCTTTGCCTTGCGCATTGAAGCTCAACGGCGTATATTTTGGCGCGACCGACCGTTTCGAACGGTTTGTCGAGCTGTCCTTGCAAGACCGTATTTTCGCGGAGTTTACCCCCGAAAACGCGCTGCCGATCGGGTTCTTTCTCACCGAAGATCTACGATTTACCCCGCCGGACGGGTGCGAAGTGTATTTGCTCGCGGACGGGATTGCCGTCTACGCGCGGGATTTCCCACCCAAGGAATTCTCTTTGCGCGTAATTGCGCAAGCGCGTTTCCAAGACGTTTTGGTTACGCTTTTCCAACAAGGCGCGCTGCAGCTCTCTGTTGAATGGGAAAATTCCTTTTTCAACGCAACCCTGCCCCCCACATTTGAAAATGCGACCCTGTCCGAACACGGCGGTTTGTATTTCGTAGAAGGGCAAAATCGGCTTGCCGCGTACACCAAAACGGCGAAATGCGTCTTTTTAGAAGAAACGCTCGCCTATACCTTTGTGGAAAACGAGTTGCACGCAACCCTGCCCCTGTCCGATTGCTTGGGTAGAACGGCGGACTGCGTTTGGGCGCTCACGGAAAAAGGCTGTGAACGCAAGCGTATGACCATTCGCCAAGCGGTTGCCGAACCGAACGCCGCGCAGTCGTTACTCCCCTACGTCTTTCTCGAAAGCGTACGCATCGGCGCGGACTACGCGCAATTCCTATCCGACGAGTTACAGCCCGACGCAGAAAAACTCCGTGCGTTTTTAGGGGAATTTGAGAGCGTGATTTTAACGCGCGACCCAAGCGTTTACGGGCTACTCCGTCAAAAGAAGCCCCGATTGTACGAAGCGGCGTACTATACCGTGGAAACAATAGACGGAAAGATCACCGACGTACGTGGTTAAATTTCCCTATAGTTTTGATCGGCGTTTCGGTTGACTTTCCACCGCGCGTATTGTATAATAAGTGCGGTTTAATAAATACAAAAAGGAGAACAATATGCAAAAAATTATCTGTAAAAAAGTTTATGACACGGAAACTTCTACGCTCATCAAAAAGGTAACGTACGGATTTTACGGCTCGTCCGACGGATATGAAGAAAGTTTATATCAAACGGAAAGCGGCGCGTTTTTTCTGTACACCAACGGCGGCGCGGACAGCAAGTATCCCGTAGAGAACATTACCCGTATGGGCGCAGAGAAAAAAGACGCTTGGTTAAAAGCGAACTCTTAATCATTTTAGGACAAAAAAACTCCCGTCGGAATAATTCCGACGGGAGTTTTTTCGTATTCAACTTAATATTTTTTCACTTTTACCGACTTAATAATAATCGGTTCTTGGGGAATGTCATACGTTGCCGTATTCGTTCTGTCGCCGATAAACGCGTCGTCTTTGTCCACGATTACCGATTCCTTTGCAACGAAATCTTCTTTTTCGTCATAATTCGCCGCAATATACTCGTTGATTGCCGCTTGCAAATCTTCCAAGTCGTCCACGCTACCGCTCTTTAACGTTGCGAACGTGCAATATCCCGCGTTCGTCTTATCCGTTTCCGTCAAGGAGATATAGAACATCGAAGTCGCGCTGTTGTATTTGTACGCTACGCGGCGCATTTCCCCTTTTCTGGATTTCTTTTGATACGGCACGTACACGCTGTCGGTGATCGTTTTCGACGTATAATACATAGTCAACGAGCCGAAAGATTCCTGTAAAGCGTCGCTTTCCACGGTGAAGTCGTTGCTGTCAAATTCCCCTACGAGCGTATACAAGGGGTTGCTCTTGTCGCTGTTTCTCCAAACGCTGGTCGGGAATTTTTCGTAGTTGGAATACGTTGCAATCACGTCGTAGTATTTCTTATAGGTCAACCCGCCGTACAACGATTCTTCAGCGGAATACGTGTAGCCGCCCGTGTACATTTTCGATCCGCTCACGTCGTAGTCGTGTACGCAAAGCCCGTCGTAATAACCGTTATCGGCAAGCCAAAGGAAATGCTCTACCGTAGAAGGCGCAATCTTTCTGTATAATTTATAATTTAATTTGTACGTCGTGTCGTTGAATTCAATTTGAATCTGCACTTCAGGGTGCGACGTTTCGCAAGCCGTCATAGTCCCCGCGCATGCAAACGCGCCAACCGCCGCCAACGCGCAGCACGTAATTTTCTTTAAGGTTTTACCGAACATAAATTTCTCCTTCTTCTCAGACGTTTCGTTTTAAATGAGTCCGCCTACTTTTTCACACTTTATATTTTACCTTTTATTTGCCGTTCCGTCAAGTACTTTTAAGGGCTTTTCAAGCATTTTTATCGATTTCTCTCTGCAAAGATCTAAAACGGATCCTGAGAAGCCGTCTGAACGAAAAACTACAAAAAAGCGAATGTCATAAGACACTCGCTTTTTCTGTCGTTGAATGCTAAAAAACTTATTTGAGTTCCGCCGTAGCGCCGTTTTCCTTGAGCTTCGCAACCAAAGCTTCCGCATCCGCCTTGGGAGCGTTTTCTTTGATCGTACCCATAGCTTCGACAGCTTTCTTCGCGTCTGCAAGGCCAAGACCCGTAGCTTCGCGAACAACTTTGATGATCGCGATCTTGTTGGGACCGATGTCCTTCAATACAACGTCGAATTCCGTCTTTTCTTCTGCTGCGGGAGCTGCTTCCGCTGCGCCTGCTGCTGCGCCTGCTGCTACGGGAGCTGCTGCGCTTACGCCGAATTCTGCTTCTAATGCTTTTACAAGTTCGTTCAATTCAAGAACGGTCATAGATTTTACTTCTTCAATGAGTTTTTGTGCGTCCATAATTGTTTAATCCTCCGATTTTTAATAATGATTTTTAATAAGAATTTTTAGTTGCTTTCTTTTGCTTTCGCAATGCTGTCCAATACGTATACAAACTTGGACAAGGAAGATTGCAAGCAACCGAGCATCTTCGCAATAAGGATTTCCTTGGAAGGAATTGCCGAGAGTTCTTTAACGCCCGCTTTGTCGAGATACTTGTTTTCAACGTAAGCGCACTTGGGAACGATCTTGTCCACCAACGCAGGGTTCGCTTTCGTTTCCTTTGCAAATACTGCAGCGCCGCTCGTTTCGTCCGCACAGAATACCGTTGCGGTCGTACCGTTTAAGTCGTTGTCGAAATCGGTGATACCGAGTTCGTTGAACGCCTTTCTAACAAGCGTGTTCTTGTATACCTTGTATTCGCAGTTCGCTTCTTTGAATTTGTTTCTCAACGCCGTTACTTCCAAAACCGTGAGCTTGTTGTAATCCGCAAGCACGATCGATTTGCTGGAAGAGATTTTTGCCTTGATTTCTTCTACGATTTGTTTTTTAGCTTCTATATTCGCCGACATAATTACCTCCTTTAAGCGTTTCCGCCTGACATAAAAAATCCCTTACGCCGCGGCGGCATAAGGATCACGTTACACTTTAAAATGTCTGTATTTCCTTAACCTAAACGAGCGGTCGCCCATCAAACCTTTCGGTGCTCGTCTTCT
>JAFVRU010000189.1 GCA_017504065.1 Clostridia bacterium | reverse complement strand
TACGAACGTGTTGTCGCCCGATACCAAATCTACACATTCGATAATGCCTTCTGTTACAGCAACATCCACGCCCGCAGCCGTCTTAACGGATACAAGCGTACCTTCCAAATTCAAGGAAGCAATCGCTACGTCCAAAGCTGCTTGATCTGTATATTTTTGTGCAAGTTGTTCACGGGGTAATTCCACACGAACAATCGTAATCGTATACGTATAAATTGCGTCTTCCGTTTCCGTAACAACTGTGTAAACGTTGTCGCCGATTACCAAGCCCGTTGCTTTCAAAACGCCGTTTTCAACAACTGCAGGCGTTGCAGAAACCAACGTACCCGTTACACCTAAATCAGCCAACGCAAAGTCTGCGCTTTCCGTATAAACTCTCTCGCTTACCGTTTCTGCAACGTTGGGTTTCGTCCAAGTATATACGGTCTTACCACTATATTTAATGCTGTTGCCTTCAATTACAAAGTTACCGCCAATCGAAGTAATTTCACTAGGTTTGGAAATAACTTTTACGTCACTCCACGTATTCATCGTGTTTGCGCCAATCGTCGAAGTGCTGATGACGTATACGTTTTCAATGTTGTTCGCAATCGTACCAGCTTTTGCACCCGAACGAATTGCTACGTTTGCGTTACCGATTACATTGACGTTGACAATGACGTCCTTAATCGTACAACCCTGTACGGTATTACCAAATACAAACCATTCAGTCAATTTCAGGCTGGAAACTTGATCTTTAGAAACCGTCATGTCGATCCATACGTTTTCCATCGTCATATACGTCGCCGTAATACCGCCGAATACACCGTCCAAGTGGTTAACGTTTTGTATCCATTGATCATACTTCAAGCCAATGTTCTTAACCGTTACACTATCTTTATAAATACCGAACATGTTCCATGCAAAGAAGTTTTCAACGGAATAGCCACGTCCATCCAACGTACCGCTATTCCAGTCCGTCCAAGTAGCTCCAATACCTACCCATGCTTGTTGATAGATGGACGAGTGCTTGATTATGCTTGCAAAATCGTTCATATTGATATTCGTCGCTACGTAGCCCGTTGCATCGATATCTTGCGTAAGGACTGCGTACTTGCCTTCCTTACCGCCCTTTGCCCAAGCTTCGATATCTGCCATCGACGAAATCTCCATATCGTATTTGATAACGTTCATGGAATAACGCGTCGTAGCCGTATCGATCGTAACTGCGTTGTCGCCAGAAACAAGACCCGTAAAGGTAAGTTCATCGTTTGCATAAGTACCCGAAGTAGCCACTACTTCACCGTCTAAATTCAAAGCGCTAACTTCTACCGTATACGTTTCTGCGCCGCTATATTGCGCTGCAAGTTCTGCTCCATTTAATACTTTTACCGTCATCGTGTCGGATACGTTACCGATCGTTGCCGTTACCGTTGCCGTACCTGCTTTTACTGCCGTAAGTACGCCGTTTTCATACGTTACCGCGTCGCCCGTTACTTCAATCTTCGCGGGAATTGCAAGTTCGCTTGCTACGTTGGTGGATACCGTCAATTCCGCCGTTTTACCTGCAACAATCGTCGTATCTTCGCCCAAATCAACGTTCGTAACCGATTTTGCCAAAATGTTTGCCAATACGCCGTTCGTATCGGGGTTGGGTTTTACCGGATCATACAATGCCGATGCTGCTACGTATGCCATGTTCCGCGTTACCGTAGACGTGTATTTCGTTACCGTCGTCGCTTCGCCGCCGTCAGGCGTATACGTATACGTTACGTACGATACCGCTACCAAATCCGTCGCGTATTCTGCTTCGGGGAAGTCCTTTTCCGCGCTTTCACCGATCAATACACCCGAGTATACGAACGTTTCCGCCGTAGACTTGCTTCTCCATACGTTCGCTTCAATGTTCAAAGCGTCGGTGTTTTCCAAGTTCAACGCATTCGCGCCCAATACTTCTTTCGGAATGATCAACGTACCGAACGTCGCCGTGTTGGGCAACGTCGCAAGATCTGCCGCCGAAATGCTTGTTTCAAAACGGATACCGTTCGGGGTTGCCGTTCTTACGCCTGCCTTGTTTTCCATCGTAAACGACGTCAACGCTTGTTCCGCCGTTACCGCTTCCGTTGCCGTACCCGTTACAGGCACGCTTGCCGCGTTCGCTTTCGTCGTGTCATTCACGCCCATGACCCCGACTGCCGCGCATGCGCTCATAAGGAGACCTGCCGTTAAACTACCGAGAATTATTTTCTTCGTTTTCTTCATCTTGCATTCCCCCCTTAATTGCTCCAACCTGCTTTCCAGTTCCCGTCGTTATCGTCGACGTACGACGCCGTGATAACGTCTTCCACATCGTAAAAAAGAACTTCGACTGTGGGTGTGCCATAATTTTTCTTCATAAAATTCCTCCTTAAGGATTTTTTTATTTATTTTTACCGTCCCGCAGCAAACATCCGTCGCGTGTTTACGAATGTTTGCTTTGGTTCGGCTTTATAAATATCCGTTTACGTCCAAGCCCCACCTTTCCACCTAGGAAAGATAGAAAATCTTCGTCAAGGCATTGCCTTGTTAGATCGCTTTTACAAGCTTTTTGTTCCAATACAAACCGTTCGCTTTCACTTCGAAATCTCCGCCGATCGTCGTAATTGCACTTACGGAAGACTTCACGTACAAACCGTTGTTATTGTACGCTTCGCCTTCGTGATAAGCGATCGTAGCTCCGCTAACTACGTACGCGTTTTCAAACGTCGCCTTCGTCGCGCTAGCCGTCGTACTATCCGCATAGATCGTGCCCGCGCCCGTACCTGTTACGTTCAATACCACGACGCTGTTCTTAATACTCGATCCTGCGCCGAACGTATGCCCGAATACGCCGAGATCCGCAGCGGGTCTTGCAACCGTGATTTCAAGATATACGTTTTCGTATATTGTACCGGATACGTTGCTCGCGTTACCGCCGCACAAACTCAACGAATAATAGCTCGCGTTCGGGGTACTAGTATAAACCATAGCAAGATTCTTAATGGTCATAGACGGCGAGCTTACGGGACGGATATATCCCGACAGCGTGAAGTTGTAGATCTTATGTCCGCGACCGTCGATCGTACCGCCTGTACTCCAACCATACGAGTTACCAATAACCGCGCCTTGCATATCAATATCGTTCGTAATCGCTACGTAATAGCCTAAGTGTTTGTTCGCATTACTGCTACTGTATCCTTTCACTAAGTTCGTAAAATCCGCAGCGGTGGAAACCACAATGTACGCGAAGCATACGTTTACTTCAAACGCTTGCCCGTCCGACATCACGATGACGAGCACTTGATCTGCAAACACCGTTACTCCCGTGAACGTAATCGTAGAGCCGACAATCGAATATACGGGCGTTGCTTGATTTTTAATCGTTACAGACAACGGCGTACCCGTGATCCCAAGCGTTGTCAAATTCAACGTCGAAGAAGCAGCCGCCAATACGGGCGCAACGTTATTCAATACTTGCGTCGTTGCCGTGAAGTTTGCTTGTACGTACACGACCCCTGCCGACGTTTCCAACCGCAATACCGATTGCCCGATCGGCAAATCCAAGAACGTCGTCGCCGTGAACGAAAGCTCCGCGCCGTTTTGCGTAAACGCTCTTTCTTCCGTTTCACCGAGCACGGTGATCTTGTTTACCGTCTTACCCGACAAACCGTTCACCGTCGCTTTGCTCGCCGCGTTATTGTAAAGGTCGATCGTTTCCACGTTTTCAAGACATACGATCTTGCCGTTAAACAATACGACGTTACTTTCAACTTTGATTACGTCGCCAACGTTCCCCACTTGCGAAATCGACGATTTAACGTATAAGCCGTTGTTATCGTACGCTTCGCCATGCATATATACCGTGTCCGAGCATACGACGTATACGTTTTCAAACGTAGCGTCCTTACCGCTATCTACCGTATAGTCCGCATAGAGTTTCCCACTACCTTCGCCCGTCAAATGCACAACGAATAAGCAGTTCTTGAACGCCGCTCCGACGTTGAATTCTCTACCGAATACCGCCGTATCGTAATCATATCTACCCATTTCTACTTCGACAAATACGTTTTCCATTTGCCCGTAAAATTCCCCAGGAATTACGGGAGCGGGATACGTCGCGCTCCAATCGAGCTTGGTGAATTTCAATCCGATATTTTTGATCACGCCCGAGCCGTTGGAACGGAAGCCCGTTACCGTACGGAAATTGGAAATGGTATGCCCACGACCGTCGAGCGTACCACCCGCGATCCAATTACTATTTCCATATTCCGCGCCACCCATATCGATATCGTTTTTCACGACGACGTAATCCGTTTCGGTAAAGTGTTTGTTGGTATTCATTAAGGTTGCAAAATCGGTTGCCGTTTCGATAAACATGGACGCGAAGCATACGTCCACCGCATACGCTTCCCTATTTGTTGTTGTGACAACAAGCTTTACGTCGCCCAAATCGCTCACGTTGCTAAACTGTACCTTATTACCCGAAATCGTATACGTCAACGGTTTCAAAGAGCCTTCCACGTACACCGAAGCCACCGTACCGTTGATTCCGACCGTCTTAGGATCGAACGTAGACGCCGCGCTCAATAAGTATACCGTTTCGTTATTCAACGCCTGCGTTACCATCTCAAAACGCGTAGTAACGTAATAATTTCCCCCGTCGCTCATCGTCAGCTTCAACACGTACGCACCGACGTCGAGATCACGGAACACATCCGCCGCAAACGTCAGTTTTGCGCCGTTTTGCGCAAACGTTCTCGGCTTAGAATCCCCAAGCACCGTAACCTTCGTTACCGTACTTGCAGAAACGCCCTGAACGGTAATTTCATTCGCCACATTGTTTTTCATAGAGTATTCTTCACCGGCGCTATATACGATATTTCCGTCAAAGAACAACGCGTTATTGTCCACTTCGAACATATTCCCGATCTTGTCGATCTCTTTGACCGTCGATTTTACGTACAAGCCGTTGTTATCGTACGCTTCGCCATGCATGTATACCGTATCCGAGCATACGACGTATACGTTTTCGAACGTCGCGTCCTTGCCGCTGTCCACCGCATAGTCCGCGTACAGCATTCCCGAACCTTCGCCCGTCAAATGCACGACGAACACGCAGTTCTTAAACGCCGCTCCTTCGCTAAACTGTCTTGCAAACAACGCCGTATCGTAATCGTATTTGCCCATCGTTACTTCGACGAATACGTTCTCCATTTGCCCCGCCCAATCCCCAGGAATGATCGGTGCGGGATACGTTTCGCCCCATTCAAGCTTGGTAAATTTCAAGCCGAGATTCTTAAATACGCCCGAGCCGTTAGAACGGAATCCGGTTACCGTACGGAAGTTGGAAATGGTATGTCCGCGACCGTCGATCGTACCGCCCGTCATCCATTTGCTATTCGTCAGGTCGATACCGCCCATATCGATATCGTTTTCCAAAACGACGTATTCTTCTTCGGAGAAATGTCCGATATTCGTCATAATGTATTCAAAATCCGCCGCCGTTCTAACAACGACCGTTGCAACCGTCGCTTCCAAAACGTAGCGTTTTTCTTCCGTTTCCAAACAAATCGTACGCGCGCCGATTCTCGGATTCGTAATTTGAATTTTGTTTCCGTCTACGTCAGTGAACGCCAAGTTGATTTCTCTGCCTTCGAACAAATCGTTTACTTCCACGATTTCCGCAGGCGAAAGATCGAATTTCGATACGTCCAACAGCCCGTCTTTCGCGGAAAGTAATACTTCCCCGCTTAACGAAATTTTTTCCTTTTCCACACGAATCGGTAGCAGCGTTTCATACGTTTGTCCGTCCTTTTCGAACGCAACTTTCAACGTCGTTTCCCCGATCGCAAGCGCTTTAATCAAGCCCGTTTGCCGATCGAAAGATACGATGCCCGTATCCTGCAATTCATAGGAAAGCTCTGCGTTTTCTACGGGTGTTCCATCGTGCAACAACGTCGTCGTCAACGTGAATTCTTCCGCATATTTTTCCGTATCGATTACATTGGTTACCAAATCCACTCCCGTTTGGGTATTGAACGCGATCTTATAGTTTTCAATTACTTCTACTGCAACTTCCTGCGTTTCCAAAACCACGCCTTCGTGTTTCAATATGACGGTAACCGTCGTTTGCCCGAAGCCCATAGCTTGCACCGCGACGTTACTTTCTTCTACTGCCAAAACGCTCGGATCTGCCGATTGCAATTCAATATCGCAATAGGTATAAGTCTTTCCCTTATACGCAACGTCCAAGAAGAACGTATATACGTCCGACTTAAACAAGACCAAACTGTCTTCGCAGTTCACGATCGTAGGCTTCGCGCCCGTATCCTGCACTTTTACGATACAAACGTCAGTTGCGCTACCCGCCGTAACGGTAACCGCCGTTTCCCCAACTGCCTTCGCCACGACTACGCCATTCTCTACCACGCAAACCGTCGGATCGGATACAGTCCAAGCGACCGTTCCGTCGTAATTTGCCGTTTCTATACTCAAATTTGCGCGCTCGTAACGATCTAAGGTGATACTGTCATATTCAAACGCAACCGTCGGATTGACAGATATAGACGAACTGCTATCATCGCTACTACCGCCTTTGGAACAAGCGGCGATTCCACCGCATACTACGGTAGAAGCAATCGCCAAACATGCCAAACAAAAACGTTTTTTCATCTCTTTTCTCCTTTATCGTTAAATACTCGCCAAAAGGCTTGCCGCATACGTCGGGCCGTCTACTGGTTCGCTTAAGCGTTGTATACCGTGATTATTTATGCCGTAAGCCAACGTCGTTTTCAATTCCGCAGAACGCGTTTCGCTAAACGTGGTAGCATACAATTCTACCAACAAATAATATACGGTAAGGCTTTCCAATTCGATATGTTTTCTATACAATTCGTAAAGATTCTCATTCGATTCCTTTATCGGCTCAATAGCTTTATACGCGTCGTCAAACAGTTTCAGCCAAGAGTTCAACAACGGTTTCTTCCAATACGTTTGGCTTCTAATAGGACTATACAACGAACCAAGCTTTTCATCAAAACAGGAAAGATTTGCTTCCAACTGATCAAAATATTTCCGCATCACGTTGCCCGCAGGCCCGAAATAATCGGTGAAGAATTGATTTAATAACGTTTGATAATCGTATTCTACGTTCCAAGAGAATTTGGAATTCAGCCAAGATTTCAAGTTGGTGAACGCCGTCGATTGCATTGTATTCCAAGTACCTTGGTTAAAGAGCAACTCGATATTGTATTCTTGCGCCACGCGATACCAGTCCTGTTTCGCGCCGAACGTATTGTTCGGAATCATATAATACGAAAAATTGACGTCGTAATACCATGCCTGCATTTGTGATGCCAACACCGACCATGCTTTGAACAATTCATACGTCGATTTGTTCGCTTCGCTGTAAATACTTTGGTTATAGAACGCCGAAATCGGTGCGAACCAAACCGCTACGCTAGGGTGCAATACCATTTCGGGCGCAGATGGTTCATATCCGATGACATCGCCACTTTCGTTTATAACTTCTTTCACGGGCGCTTTTTCCGTCTTATGATACGCGAAAACGACAATCTCTAATTTTCTCCCGTCTTGCTCTTCGTTCGCCCACTTTTCCAAACGTGTAGCCACGTCGTTAATGAACAACGTTTGCGTTGCCGCTTCCGCCCCATACTTTTTAACGATCTCCTGGCATTTTTCACATTGACACCAAACGGCAAAGTCCATTTGCGTTACACCGATACGATTATGATTGGGATTCGCGATGAAATACCCTTTCAACGTTTCTACCATCGTCGAAACCATTTTTTCATACTTGTCCGCGTCGCCGCGCGCCGTATAGCAAAGCTGCATTTGATCCGCCGTGTACCATTCGGGATACTCTTCCAAATAGGTATCTTTCGGTAAAAGTACGAAAACCGTATGCCCGCCGAGCTTATTACAGTAGATTTCTTGATCTACGTACATACGGAATCTGTGCGACCACGTGGAGTTTTGATACCCGCCGCAACCGAACGCCGTTAAGGGATATTGGATATCAGGTACGTCAAATACCATAAAGTTCTTTAAATTCAAATCCTTTACGTTTTGATCGTATAACACCATATCCATCGAGTAAACGCGCCAATTGACGAATTGAGACAACAACTCGTAAGCGGCGTTCAAAACGCCATATTCGCTTCCGCCTTTTACAAAAATCGAATTCCCAACCGTTTCGATCGCATACCCCGAAGAATTCATCTTCGTCCAATCAAACTCGTTTTGCATTGCTTCTTCGGTAAACGGAACGTTACCAAACACGATATATTCGCTATCCGTGGTATATTCTGCTTCCGAAGCCTTGATCGACGGAAGCATTACCCCCGTCGCGTCGCGGAAATACGCTTGGAATTCGGTTACAGCACGTATCCCGATCGAGCCTGCGTTATCAGGATATACGAGCTTATACTTGCTCTTTCCATTGTCTACCAGCTTATGATTACTTTTCGAAACGTTGATGATATGTACGCCGTCTTGCGTCTTATCTCCACGTTGCGTAAGCGGATTCGTCGCCTGCGTTTGCGTTTCGCCCGCGCCGCTATTGTTCGAACCGTTCGTATCGCCTTTTCCCTTTTTACAAGCGCCGAACGAAAACAACGTACACGCCGCCAAGAATATCGCTAACCAATTTTTCTTTTTCATGCTGCTTTACCCCCTTCCTGCGTTTTGTCAACAACGCGTTCCATCACGTTCACGACGAATTGCTGCATATTCATATTGCCAAATTCGTCAATCGCAATATAGCGAACGATATAGCTACCCGTTTCCGTAGGCACAAAGCCGTCCGTTCCTTCGGAAATCTTATAGACGTTCCCGTTGCTTGCAATAACGAAAATTTGTTTCTCTACCGTTTGGGAATAGTTGTCCGTAACCGTCATCGGCGGAATATAGATCGCCGTACCGACTTCCACTTGCGAAATAATCTTTTCTGCAAACGTGATCTCGGGCGCGACTTCGTCGATGACGCCGATAACAAACCCTGCCATCAAGTTCATATTCCCGCTGGAATCCGCCGCATAATACGTGATACGGTACGTGCCGTACGAATCAAATACAAACGTATACGCCCGATCTATCGCCACTTGATTGAGTTCCAACCCGTTAACGTCCACAACGCACGTCCCGTCGGGCTTAGTGATCTTCAACGCCGTCGTGATTTCCGGATCGAGCATATCGAAAATACACGCTGCGGGCAACGTAAATTCCGTGTTCAAACTCATATCCCCAAGTACGGAAGATTGCACGTACACAAGCGGTTCTTGCATATCGAACTCGTCCTTCGACATTTGTTGACTAGACAGGTTGGAAATATTGATCGCCGCCGCGCCCGTTACGCCTGCAAGCTCGACTTTGAAATAGCAAAGGCTATCCAAAACGCTTGTCTTCAAAGGCGTACCGTTTGCGTATTCCGTGACAGGCGTCAATTGTCCCAACGTGGAATCCGCCAAAACCGTTTTCTTCTTTCCGTTCAACGTGAACGTATTCGCCGTGCCGTCAAACTTGAGAAGAAGAGACGTCGCCACCGCGGAATTCCCATTGACGTAAAACCGTAAATTCCCATTGCCGATATTCTCGTACGTGAACTTCAAGAAGTTGTCGGGATTGTGATAGTTATAATAATAGAAATTCAAATATTTGAAATTGCCGCTTTCCTGCGGTACGTTGAAGGCAACGTTGGTCAAAAACGTCGACATCGGCATAACGTATTCCGCGGAAACGTCGCAAACTTCCGTTGCCGCAAGATTAACGTACGTATCGTAGGAAGTAACCGCAATGTTTTCTCCGTAGAAATATTTCGCTACCGAAATCCCTTCTGCGCCACTTACGTCTACTGCCGTTGCAGGATAGGAAATACTCGCTTCTTTTAAGCCGTTATTCGCTTTATAAACGATCGTAACGTCGCCCGCTTGTTCGGGTACGTACGCGCCGCTGATTTCCTTTTCCGTTTCACCGACCTTCTCGTATACCTTCGTCGTTATTGTTCTTTCCGAGTTATCGGAATAATCATACGCCGTTACCGTCGGCAGCGTGTAACTCTTTCCGACAAGGAAATATTTGGGCAACGTCGGCTTAGCCTTAAACACGGGTACGTCCGTCGTTTCGATTTGTATCTTGTACGTTTCCGTCTTATATTGTCCAACGTAGTCCGTGCCCGTTACGGTATAAATATATTCACCCGCTTCGTACGGCGTAAAATATCCGTCCGAAATCGTATATTCCTTCCCGTTCACCGTCAAGCTTTCCGTCAAAGCGACCCTGCCGCTACCGCCGTTGGTCGTAACGCTCGGCAATCGGATTTCGTTGCCGATCACCCCCGCGGTTTCGCCTTGCGTAAACGTAAGCGTAATCGGATTCGTCGCGTCCACCGCTTTCACCGCAACGACTTCCGTCGTCAGGTTTTCAAACTCGTCTTCCGCCGTATATACAATATAGTACGTATCCGCCGCCGTCGGAATAAACGTTTCCCCGTCGCAGGCTACGTTCGCCTTTTTCGACATCGTGTAGTTACGGTATACTTTGACTTGCGGATCGATATACCCGTCTCGGTTGTCCGCGCCGAGCGCGTCGAATACGGAATACGGTCTACCCACTACCGCTGTCGGCAGCGCGTTTTCGTAACCGTTATAATCGATATTGATTACAGGCGCAACGTCATCTGTATATTCCGCTTGCGATAAATCGTGATTTTGTACTTGCGTAACAACAAAATTCGCGCGCGGATTTACGTAGTTGTCGCATTTGATCGACAGGAACACTTCCCCCGTCGTAAAACCTTCCCAAAGCTCGGGATAGTAATCTGGATCGTCGAAGTCCGCAAAGACGCGCGTTGCCGCGTGCGCATAGAAATTCACCGCTTTGTTCGCATAGTCGTAAGCCAGACAAATTTTATTATTATCGTGGGAAGTAATATTGGAGTTCGTTTCACCGAAGAAAGACATCCAAACCCATTGTCCCCATCTCGTACCCGTCCAAATCTTGCCGCCGTTTTCGCATCCTTTGAACGGCTGTCCTGCCGCCGAAGCCGTCGCGTACGACATATTCTTTAGACCGTCCGCATCGTGTACGTCCACGGTAACGGTATTCTTTTCGTCGTATACGTCCGTCAAGATAATTTGCATCGAAGTACAATCCGCCACCCCGAACTCTTCGGGTACAACGCAAATTTCCACCAACGGATCTACGCTAGTCATTCCGCGTAAATCAATCGGCTTGTTGTAACGGAACACGTCCCCGTTCATCAATTCGACTGCTATCCCTTCCGTATCAGGCAGTCTTTCAAAGCTGCCGTAGCGCACAGAAGAACTCGTCGACGATACTTCATAGGACGGGATCGTGTACGTATCGGCAATCGCGTCCTGCGCTTTCACAATCGAAATCGCTCCCGCCACGCCGACTATCGTCGCCGCCAACGCTGCGCTCAAACGAATCTTATTTTTTTTCGCCATCTGTTTTCTCTCCTTTCAAAACTTTCTTATTTCATCATGTCCCAATAATCTTTGTCGTGATATTCCACAATCGCGTCGAAATATGTTTTCGCCGAAATACCGTTGTTCTTCATCGCTAACGTAACGACGTTATATACGCCCGTACCGAAGAAATCGGACAACGCGGACTTATTTTTGTAGAAGAAATCGGAATTACTGTACGGATACACAACTGTCGAGCTCTTCCGCAAATTGTAAATGGATTGCCCGAAGTAATTCAACGAATCGTATTGTTCTTGCTTCAAATCATATTCGTAACCGAGCATCGCGCTAGTAAGCGTCGTGAACTCCCGCAAGGATTCGTCCGTCGCACAGAATTGCAAGAACTTCTTCGCCAAAGGAATGTATTCCGGTTCGCAATTCGCGTTGATAAACCGAATGGTATAGTTATCGTCGCGGATATACGTCTTATGTTCCGCCAATCTTTCTTCCGTCGCTTTCGGCAAAGGCATAAACCCGATCCGTCTATCATTCTTACTTGCGTTGACGTAAGAGTTCGCCATCATTGCAAACGTGCTTTCCGCTTCTGATTGCCACCAGCTACCTTCGACCAACATTCCAACGTCTTGCTCGTTGGTGTAACGACTGAGAAGGAACGTGTCCTGCGCGTCGGTGTGCGTCGTCGTACCATTGAAGCTACCCGGCGAGAAATACCCTTTTTCAATGACCGTTTCTGCAAAATCGAGCGCGTACCAAATACTCGCATGATTGTACAATTCATACCCGTTTGCTTGCGTGATCGTCGTTTCGGGCTTGTAGGTGATCGTGCCGTCTTCCGCGATCGAGTCGATCAATTTCTTCGATTTTCCGTCAAAGGTATAGAACGTTATCGCTTCTTCCGCCGCGTGGTCGGTCGCTAACGACACCATCAAGCTTTGGAAATAGAATTGATAGTAGCCCGACCAAGTCAACGGGCAAATCCCGAGCGCAACCATTCTATCGCAAAGTTGGAAGAACTGCGCGTAAGTCATCGGCAAACCATCGTCGAACGTACCCGCAACGCCGTCTACGCCGACGGAAAGGTTGGAACTTGTCGATTTTGCCCCGATCGTACCGTCGTTTTTAAAGAACAAATTCTTTTGATCGAACAGGTCTACGTCATAGCTGAGCCCGTTAAAACCCTGATAGTGCGGAAGCCCGTAATAACGATTGTTGACCTTATAATAATTTTGTTGATGCGCAGTCAATTTGTCTTCGATGGACCGCGTTTCACCATACGCCGTCAAATCTTCCGTTACCATATCGGTAATGTCCAACATCAGTCCTTCGTAAACGTAGTTCAAATAGTTCAAGTTTTCCAAGAAATATACTTGATTTCTTGACGAAGGAATGGTTGCTGCAACCGTTTCCCCACCTTGCTTTTGCAAATCAAGATGGACTTGTACGCCCTTCGTGCCTTCCACGAACACCGTTTCCGCGTACATCGTTTCGAAACGATTCACCGCCGCGTCCAACCATGCGTTCCCTTGCCCACCGTCATAGCTGAATACGTACAGCTGCGCTTTCGTGCTGTCCACGGGTCTATCAGGACTGCTTTGAATAGACGGGTCTACCCCACCGCAAGCCGCCATTGCTAACGTCGAAGACGCCGCCAAAATTACCGATACAACCTTGTTTGCTTTTTTCATGCTTTTTCTCCCATTTCGCAACGGCTTTGAAATTTGACTGCCGTCATACCGCCGCAATTTATTTTGATTTTTATTTTTTGCTTTTTTTATAATCGAATACGCGTACGTAATCGACGATAAATTCGTCGTCGGGGTCGGCTTTCGCAATTTCGCACGCGTCGTCCGTTTCCCGATAGCCCATCACTTCCGTCCCGATCGAAACGAACTGCGGCGTATGCGATATCGGCGCAGACGATCTACCGTTTTCTACCCCGTCTATGTACCGCACGTAACCTTCTTCCGTCCACAGTATTCCGAACGTATGATACTCGTTTAAGTCCACGTTCTCCAATACGTCTCCGAATCTCTCCGTTTTGATACAGGAGTTATACCCATTATAATGGTTGCTAACCCTTTCCACCTTGCTCGGTTCGAAGCTTTCCATAATATCCGTTTCGATCCCCGATTTTGCGGGATCGAGCGAGCTACCGATGATTGGAGATTGCAACCAAAACGCCGACCACCAGCCGTTCTTTTTTTGCAGTTTGCAACGACATTCGAAATACCCGTATTGTTTCAAATATTTCGGTTCGGTCAATCTCCCGATCTGCCAACGGAAGACGCCTTTTGATTCTTCGGCGGGCGCATCCGTAAAATTCGCACCCGTTTGCAACTGCGATGAATACACTTTCCCGTCCTTTTCGTAACGACGGAATACTGCGTTCGAATTCCCATCCAACGTAACCCCGTCTTCCGTCCAAGCGTTATTCCGTCTGCCCATCATACACAAACGGTAATCCCACTTTGAGCGATCTAACTCCGTGCCGTCAAACTCATCTCGCCAAACAAGCTGCCAATCATACCCTTCGGGAAGCCACGAAGACGCATGTCCTTGCACTTTGAATTCTTCCATACTCGCTTTATAATAACTCCTTATATTATTGCTTTTTCTATAGCGATCAACCTTTCAATCCGCCCATCGAAACGTTTTCCATCATCTTGTTTTGCGCGATCAAATACAACGCCAAAATGGGAATCGCCATCATGAAGCAACCCGCAAGCTGCGTCGGTACTGTCTTGATGTCATTGTTATGGTTATTGTTCGCAAAGCTCCAAAGCCCGTATGCGAGCGTCGGTCTGTTCGGCACGAACAGCAACGGCGTTTGGTAATCGTTCCAGTACCCGATAAAGTTCAACAAGAATACCGAGAAAAATACCGATCTTGCAAACGGGAAGATAATCCGAAGCATTACCGTCAACTGCCCAGCTCCGTCAATCTCCGCCGCGTCCGTATAATCCTGCGGCACAGACGAGAACGTTCCGTAAAAGACCAAATAATACATCCCGCCGAAATAGCTCTTCATAACGAAGATCCCTACCATCGAATCGTGTAAATTCAACGCACGCGCTACTTGCAGTTGCGACGGCAACGAACCGATCAAAGGTAAAATCATCGTCGCGAGCACCAATGCGTAGATCGCGCCGCTGAATTTGTATCTATATCTCGACGTCGCGTACGCCATCACCGCGCCTACAAACGTTCCGCTCAACGACATACCTACCGAGTACACGATCGAGTTGTAC